>BEHT01000023.1 GCA_002898575.1 bacterium HR17 | reverse complement strand
GCTGATAACGACTGCGTCGTGCCGTCCCGAAGCGTGGATGAACAAACCGTTGCCGATGTAAATGCCGCAGTGGTCAACCCGACGCCCCCGCACGGAAAAGTAAAGGCGGTCGCCTGGGCGCAAATCGGCGACGGAGACCGGTATGCCGACCTGTGCTTGTTCGGCAGCAGTGCGGGGGAGCCGAACACCTCGGCGCGCGAACACTTGTTGGACAAATGCGGAGCAATCCAAACCGCTGAGCGGCGAAGTGCCACCATAACGATATGGCGCTCCCAAATAGCGCACCGCTTCGCGCACGACGAGAGCTTGCCCACTGCCGCCATTTTGTGCAAACACTTGCATCATATCGTCCCATAAGAGGGGTTGTCCGGTTTTGCGCACCGCTGTTTTAGGAACCCAACCGGTCGCGCCGTTGATCATCAACACGCCCCACCACTGGTCGCGCTCTTGTGTGATGACCAGCAGAGTGCCTTTAAAAACGCGGCTCCAAACCGTCGCGGTGCGATGGGGAGCGCTCCGAATGGCGGCTGTGGAAACCACAACGACGCCGACATGTCCGAAAACGCGCGGCGCAGGCAACGGTGAAACTCGGCGAGAAGCCACATTGCGAACAGTTGTGACATTGGACGGCGCTGTGAACGAAACGCTCATTGATTGCTCCACGACAGGCACCATCAACACTTGCCCGACGACCAACGGCGCATGGTTGGACAAGCCGTTGGCTTGTGCTAACGCGGTGACAGAAATGCCAAACCGGTGCGCAACTGATTCCAGTGTGTCGCCGGATTGAACAGTGTAAACCCAATACGCGCGGGCGACAGACGGAGGGGATTGGAACGAAGACGAGCGGTGCGATGGTGTCGGCGACGGTTTGGCAGACGCGGCTTTAACAGGCACCAATACGACCTCGCCCCTCCGCAGCGGGCGATCAGCCTCCATCAAAGGGTTAACCCGCAACAACTCTTTGAGGGGCACGGTAAATCGGTGGGCGATATCGGCGGGGCGCTCTCCGTCACGAGCGGTATAAAGGCGGTAAGTATACCCTGTTTGGGCATAGCCGTGCAGCGGTAACCACAACACGCAACAAGCCCAAAGCCATCGCACCGTCGTCACCGCCTTGCCCAAGGCGTTTAACGCTTGCGGAACTGGAAGCCGCGGCGCGCGCGTTTGCGCCCATACTTTTTCCGCTCTTTGGCACGAGGATCACGGGTCAACAACCCGTGACGACGCAGGATAGGGCGCAACTCTTCGTTCCAGACGACTAACGCGCGGGCGATGCCATGACACAACGCACCGGCTTGTCCATGCAAACCGCCGCCTCGCACAGTCGCTCGGACATCAAACATACCCAATGTGTTGGTGGCGCGCAACGGCGCGATGGCTTCCTCATAAAGCGAAATGCGTGTAACATAGTCCAGCAAAGGGCGCCCGTTGACGACGATTTGTCCCGTCCCGCCAGGGATAAGCCACACGCGGGCAATAGCCTCCTTGCGTCGTCCTGTCGCATAAAAGCGGATTTCTCCCTTTGGGGTGATGTCCACCTTTCCCTCGCGCTTTTTGACCGGCTCCGTCGGTGGGGTGAGGGACGGCGCCGTTGGTTCGGTGGCGACGGTCTCTTCTGCTGCCACATTTTCACCCCCACCGGTTGCTGGCGGTGTGGGTATCTCCTCAACGGGCAACGCTGCGTGTTCCATGCCGGTGCGGCACCTCCTTTTCATCTAACTCCGTTGATCGTCTTCACTGCGGACTCCGCTCGCTGCCTGACGCTGCGGGCGCCCGCACTGGTGACAGTGCAAGCGGTTGGGGGGACTGGGCTTCGTGAGGGTGCGTCGCCCCCCGGTAGACGCGCAGCCGCTTGAGCATCCGTGCCCGCAACCGATTTTTCGGCAGCATTTTGGACACCGCCAATTCAATGACGCGCTCTGGACGGTGCTCCAGCATCCAGCGGTAACTGTAAGCCTTCAAGTTCCCCGGTCGCCCTGAATGGCGGTAATGAAACTTTTGGTCCAGCTTTTTGCCCGTTAGGCGCACTTTGTCGGCGTTGACCACGATAACGCCATCCCCAATATCCAAATTCGGCTGCCACTGGGGCTTATGTTTACCCATTAAAAGGCGGGCGATTTCGCTGGCGAGCCGACCCAAGATTTGCCCGCTGGCATCCACGACCCACCAGCGCCGTTCCACCGTTTTGGCGTTGATCCATGTCGTTTTGTTTGCCATCGCGGCTGCCTCCTTCACATAAAACGGCTTAGTTTGCGCGGCGCGTCGTCGTTTTTCGCCCATATTTGACCTGCATGAGACACAAACCGTGCGCCGGCGCTGTTTTGCCGGCGGCAGCGCGGTCGCGCGCCATTAAAGTAGCGTGCATCGCCTGCGGTGGACGCTTGCCTAGCCCGATGTCTACTAATGTTCCGACGATAATGCGTGCCATGTGATACAGGAAGGCATTGGCTTCCAGCGTGACGGCGATAATGCCCCCTCGTTGAGTGACGACCACCCGTTTCATTTCGCGCACGGTGGACCCCACATCGCTGCCGCTGGCGTGAAAGGACGCAAAGTCATGCACACCCACGAGCCAGCGCGCTGCCTCGCGCATGGCGGCTACATCCAGCGGCGCGGCGATGTGCCACGCGTAACGACGCAACAGCGCCGACGGGACAGCGCGGTTGTCAATCAAGTAACGGTAGACCCGACTGGTCGCGTCAAAACGCGGATGAAAGTCGGGCGGCACCTCTTGGGCGCTTTTGGCAACGATGTCTGGTGGGAGCAACCCGTTTAGTGCCCGCGGCAACTGTTCGGTCGGGATCGGTCTATCTGTCCAAAAACTGACGACCTGTCCTTCCGCGTGGACGCCGGCATCGGTGCGTCCAGCCGCTTTCAAACGGACTTCGTGTCCCAACAACATTGTCAAAGTGCGTTCCAATTCCCCTTGCACTGTCCGCAATCCGCCTTGGCGCTGGAAACCGTGAAAGTCGGTGCCGTCATAGCCGACGACCAACTTGATGTGCCGCATCACTCAACTTGATGTGCCGCATCACTCAACGAGCATGAGCACTGCCATTTCGGCGGCGTCGCCTTGCCGAGCACCTGCCTTGATGACTCGGGTGTAACCGCCGTTGCGCTCCTTGTAGCGGGGTGCGATCTCCGTGAACAGTTTCGTCACGACCTCCCGTCGCAACGGGTTTGGGATATATTCAGCCACCAAACGGCGTGCGGCAACTGTATCCTCCTTGGCGGTGGTGATCAATTTCTCCGCCAACCGCTGGGCGGCTTTGGCGCGGGTGTAAGTCGTCTCAATTTTCTCGTGAAGAAACAGCGACGCGACAAGGTTGCGCAACAAGGCTTTGCGGTGTGCCGGCCAACGCCCCAGTTCCTTGTAGCCTTTGCGGTGCCGCATTCTCGCTCACTCCTCCGAATCCTCACGGAACCAAAGCCCGTGTTCGCGCAGTTTCGCCTCCAGCAAACTGACGGATTGTTCGCCCAAGCCAGAGATGCGTTCCATCAGTTCCTCACGGGAAAAGCGGGTCAACTCTTGCAAGGTGAGGATGCCGCTGCGTTGGAGCGAGTTGACGACGCGCGACGGCAAGCCCAACGAGGCGATGGGAATGCCGCTGGAGGAGGGCAACGCCCCTTCATCAATGCCCAACTCTTGCAGGACGAACCGTCGCGCCATTCCCAACGGCTGCAGCAGCCGCAGATGTTCCATCAGCAACTGGGTCGCTTCCACCAGCGCTTGATCCGGGTCAATCGCCCCGTTGGTCCAAATTTCCAGCACCAATCGGTCGTAATCGCTGCGGACGCCCACGCGGGTCGGCTCTACGATGAAGTTCACCTTTTTGACCGGTGCGAAGATGGCGTCCACGGGGATGGTTCCCAGCGGCAGTTTGGCGCGGTCAATGCGCTCCAACGGCAAATACCCCTTGCCCAAGCGGATCGTTAATTGCATGTCCAACGCCGCGTTGCTATCGGTTAAAGTGGCGATGTGGACTTCAGGGTTGGCGACTTCAAAACCGAAGGGCATTTGAATGTCGGCGCCAGTGACTTCGCCTTCCCCCTGCACTTGAATGCGGGCGATGTAGGACATGCGCGGGTTCACTGTGTCGGCGACCCGAATGGCGACCTCTTTGAGGTTGAGCAGAATTTCCACGACATCCTCTTTGACGCCAGCGATGACCGTGTACTCGTGGGGCACACCTTCAATCCACACTTCCGTGATGGCAGCCCCGATAATGTCGTTGAGCAGGACACGGCGCAACGCGTTGCCCAGGGTCGTGCCCATACCCGGCTCCAACGGTGCGATTTCATATTTGGCGTAACGCGCTTCGCGGACCAACTCGCGAATTTGCGGGCGCACCAACAGTTCGCCCATCGTCAACATCGTCCCATCGCCTCCCAAGACAGTGTGGACGGCGGAGCAGTCCTTCGGCTGCCCGCGCCCCCTCGTTAGGCGGTTTAGCGGGAGTAGAACTCAACGACCAAGTTTTCGTTGACTTGGACATCAATTTGGTCGCGGGTCGGCAAGTTCAGGACCCGCCCGGTCAGCGTCGCCGTGTCACGGCTCAGCCATGCAGGGACTGTCCATTCGCCGCGCACCTCTAAGGCGTGCTGCACATCAGGGTTATCGCGCATATCTTCGGCGACGGCGATAACATCGCCGGGGTCTACCAAGTAGGACGGGATGTCCACGACTTGACCGTTTACCAAGATGTGCCCGTGCACGACCAATTGGCGGGCATGGTTGCGCGACAGCGCGAACCCTAACCGATAGACCACATTGTCCAGCCGCCGCTCCAACAATTGCAAGAAGTTTTCGCCGGTGTTGCCGGGCATTTTAGCCGCCATCTCAAAGTAGCGGATGAATTGTTCCTCACGGATGTTGTAGGTGCGGCGGAGTTTCTGCTTTTCCCGCAGCCGTTTGCCGTATTCTGTTTGCTTACGCCGCAGTTCGCCGTGCTGACCTGGCGGTTGGCGGCGCCGGTCTAAAATGCACTTTGTCAGGCATTTTTCGCCCTTCAGGAACAACTTGACCCCTTCGCGGCGGCAGAGCCGGCAGACGGGTCCGATGTAGCGTCCCATGCGTGTGTTCGCCCTCCTTAGCGGTTCCTCACTTCTTAAGTGCGGCGCCGTCGGCTGGGACGGCAACCGTTGTGGGGCGTCGGTGTAATGTCTTTGATGACGCCGATTTCAAAGCCTAAGGCTTGCAAGGCGCGCACAGCGGTGTCGCGCCCAGGTCCCGGACCTTTCACCAAAATATCCAACTTTTTGACGCCCATGTCCAAGACACGCCGCCCCGCCGTTTGCGCCGCCAATTGCGCCGCATACGGTGTGCCTTTCTTGGTGCCCTTGAAACCGACGGTGCCCCCACTCGCCCACGCCAGCGTGTTCCCTTGCGGGTCCGTAATTGTCACGATCGTGTTGTTGTAAGTGGACTGGACATGCGCGATGGCGTGGGTGATAACCCTCCGCTCGCGCCGTCGGCGCTGTCCGCGTCGAGCGGACCGTTTCTGCGCCATTGTGTCGTCACACCCCCAGCGACGGTTTTTTTAGCCTTTCTTCTTGCTACGCTTACCTTTCTTCGTCCCGACGGTCTTGCGGGGACCTTTGCGGGTGCGGGCGTTAGAGCGCGTTCGTTGTCCCCGCACTGGCAACCCCGCTAAGTGGCGCAACCCCCGGTAGCAACGAATATCAATCAACCGCTTAATGTTCTCGGCGACCTCACGCCTTAAGTCTCCTTCCACTTTATAGTTGCGCTCAATGTAGTCGCGCAGGCGCGCCAACTCTTCATCTGACAGTTCACTCAATTTGCGCGTCGGGTCTATACCGACGGCTTGACAGGCTTTCACCGCCAGTGTCCGACCGACCCCGTAGATGTAGGTCAAACCGACGAAGAGGCGCTTGTTGTCGGGAATTTCCACGCCTGCAATGCGCGCCATCGCTCTCACCTACCCTATTTCCCTTGGCGTTGTTTATGTTTGGGGCGCTCGCAGATGACCCACACGCGCCCCCGACGGCGAATGATTTTACACTTGTCACACATTTTTTTGACCGATGGACGCACCTTCACGGTCGTTCACCCTCCGTCGTCGCTGCGCTATCGCATGCGGTAAACAATGCGCCCTCGTTTGGGGTCGTAAGGCGAAAGCTCCACTTTGACGCGGTCGCCCGGCACGATGCGGATGAAATGCACGCGCATCCGCCCAGACACATGCGCCAACACTTCTTGTCCGTTATCCAACACCACGCGGAAGGTCGCGTTGGGCAACGCCTCTTTGACTGTGCCTTCTATTTCAATCGTTTGCTCTTTCGGCATCGCTACTCAAAAGCACCTCGCCACAGGTCGTCTTCCCCGTCGGGACCGACGGTCAAAATCAGTGGCGTTCCGTCTTGGGTAATGGCGACTGTATGTTCAAACTGAGCGGACAGGCTCCCGTCAACGGTGACGACCGTCCATTTGTCCGGCAAAACTTTAACACGAAAGTCACCGGCTGTCACCATCGGTTCAATGGCAAAGGTCATACCGGGCATCAGCACGATCCGACGCAGACTCGGTTCGGTAAAGTTGGGGATTTCTGGCGCCTCGTGCAAATAGCGTCCGACACCGTGCCCCACCAACTCCCGCACAACAGAAAAACCGTGTGCTTCTACAAAATCTTGAATGGCAGCGGCGATGTCCCAGACGGTGTTGCCTGCACGGGCTTGCGCGATACCTTTGTATAGGGCTTCCGCCGTCACCCGCAACAGTTTACGCGCTGTGGGGCTGACGCGCCCTACGGGCACAGTGATGCCGGTGTCCACATGCACCCCTTTGTAGAAAACCCCCAAATCAATCCCGACGATATCGCCCTCCTGCAGCGGGCGCTGGGTCGGAATGGCGTGAACGACCGCTTCGTTAACGGCGATGCATGTCGCCGCAGGGTAGCCTCGGTAACCTTTGAACGATGGCTGGGCACCGTGTTGGCGGATGACCGCCTCCGCGATAGCGTCCAACTCTTTGGGCGTCACACCCGGTCGGACAGCCTCTTTGGCTGCTCTGAGGGCGTGGTAAGCGATGACACCGGCTTCGCGCATTCTGGCGATTTCTTCCGCTGTTTTTAAAATCACACGGGCGCGCGGTGGTCGCGTTTTGGTCTGTGTCATCGTGCCGTCACCTGTCGCAAGCGGGCGTAAACTTCCTCGGGTGTGCCGGAAGCGTTGACGGTCACCAACATTCCCCGTCGGGCGTAGTAATCGGCGACCGGCTGCGTCTGCTCCCGGTAAACTGCCAAACGGTGGAGGACGACTTCGGGACGGTCGTCGTCCCTTTGGACCAGTGCGGCACCGCAGACATCACACCGCTCATCCTGTCGCGGCGGTGCCGACAACAAATTGTAGATGGCTTGGCAGTTGGGGCAAACGCGCCGGGCGCTCAGCCGTTCTATCAACTCCTGCTCACCGACATCCAACAGGAGCACCATCGCCACCTGCCATCCCAAGCGATGAGCGAGCCCTTCCAAGGTCGCTGCTTGCACGAGGGTGCGGGGGTAACCGTCCAGCACCACGCAGCGGTCTGCTTTTTGCAGCATCTCTTCAATCAGTTGCGCCATCACTTCGTCGGGCACGAGTTCGCCGCGGGCGACATAAGTTTGTGCCTGAACGCCCAACGCGGTGCCGTGCCGAATCGCCTCGCGCAGCAAATCGCCGGTGGCGACATAGAGGCACCCGTGCTCTTCTGCCCAGCGCCGCCCGTGCGTGCCCTTGCCAGACCCTGGGGGACCCAAGAGCACGATGAGAGAACGCCCCATTGCCAGACCTCCCCGTAGCGTGACGCTTACGGCACGGCATTTCTGGCAAAGGCTACTTGATGAATGTCTCATACTGGCGCAACAAAAGTTGCGCCTCCAACTGCTTCATCGTTTCCAAGGCGACGCTGACTGCGATGAGCACCGAGGTGCCGCCGACCAATTCAAACTGCTGGATGTTGGTCAACTTCGGGACGAGGAACTCCAGCACAGCGATGACCGCCAAGAAGGCAGCGCCGGCAAATGTGATGCGCGTTGCGACGCGGTCAATGTATTCCACCGTTTGCTGTCCCGGACGAATGCCGGGGATAACCCCGCCCCATTTGCGCAAGTTATCCGCGATCTCGTCAGGGCGGTAGATGATGGCGGCGTAGAAGAAGGTGAAGACGATGACGAACACTGCGTAGAGCAGCAACCCCAAAAGGCTGCCGCCCGGCGTGAACCATCGTTGCATGAAGTCATGGATATCGCGCATCGTCCAACCGACGAGCGGGACCGTCAGACCCGGCGGGAAAAAGTTGACGACAGTCACCGGGAAACTGACGATCGCTAAAGCGAAAATGATGGGGATGACGCCGCCGATGTTGACCGGAATCGGCAGGTAACTCGTGACGCTTCCCAGACGGTTACCGATCATGCGCCGAGTGTAGGTGACGGGAATGCGTCGCTGCGATTGTTGGATGTAAACGATGAAGACCAGCGTGAAAGCAAACAGAGCAAAGAGCAACAGAACGCTGCCCAACGGTATCCCGCCCGAAAGGGCGCTCGCCAGCACGCTCACCAGTTCCGCCGGCAAACGCATCACGATGCCGGCGAAAATAATGATAGAGATGCCGTTCCCGATACCTCGCTCGGTGATCAGTTCCCCCAACCACATCAAAAATGCTGTTCCCGCCATCAACGACAATAGAATCCGCAACTTCGCCCACAAGGTCAAATCGGGCGGCAGCGCCCCGTAGTGCATGAACAGGTGAATGAAACCCCATCCTTGCAAGACCGCCGAGATGAAAGTCGCGTAACGGGTATACTGCGCTAACTTGCGCCGCCCCCATTCGCCCTCCTTGCGCAACTCTTCTAACTGCGGGAAAGCAGCCGTGAGCAACTGGACGATGATGCTGCCGTTGATGTAAGGGATTACGCCCAACGCAAAGATGGAGAACTTACGCAACGCCCCCCCTGTGAACATGTTGACCAACCCGAAAAACGCCCCACTACCGACACCCGAAGTAAAAAACTGTTCCACGCGGCTGGTGTCCACACCCGGAACAGGGATGTGTGAGCCGAACGCGTAGACGGCGAGGGCGAATAGCAGGAACTTGAAACGACGCTGAAGGTCGGGAACCTTCAACGCCGTCAGCGCGTTTTGGATGAGGTTGCCGCTACGGTCGGGACGGACCATCATGGCGCGATCACCACGGCTTTGCCGCCAGCTGCCTCAATCTTGGCTTTAGCCGACGCACTGAAATGGTGAGCGTAAACGGTCAACGGCTTGGTCAACGCCCCGTTGCCCAGAACACGCACCCCGTCTTTGACGGCGTCGATGAGCCGTCGCTTCACCAATTCCTCAGGCGTGACCGTTTCCCCTGTGTCAAATTTGGCTTGCAATTGAGCGATGTTGACCACAGCGTAGTGTTTGCGGAAGGGTTCAACCGGCATCGCTTTTTTGCCCTCGCCGCGCAACTTGGGCACGCGCTTGTATAAAGGCGTTTGTCCCCCTTCAAACCACGGTGCGACATTTTCGCGGGCTTTTTGCCCTTTCGTCCCGCGTCCGGCGGTCTTGCCTTGCCCGGCGGCAATGCCTCGTCCGACCCGCTTTTTGCGGTGCTTAGCACCTAATGCCGGGCGCAATTCGTGCAACATCAACATCAACGGGTCACCTCGCTCGGTGCCGGTCGTTCCACAGCTTCCCACCGCACGAGATGGGCGACTTTGCGCACCATGCCCCGCACCGATGGATTGTCCGGCACGACGACACTTTTGCCCAGACGGTTCAAGCCCAGCGCTTTGACCGTTGCCTTTTGGTCCTTTGGACACCCGATGGGGCTACGCACCAAGGTCACTCGGAGAAGCTGCCGATGCGCTGGCATCGCGTTCCAGCCACCTCCGCAGTTTGCGTGGGATAGGTAAATTTTGCAGCGGTTTGCCGCGCATTTGGGCGATTTCCTGGGGGGAACGCAGTTGGCGCAATGCGTCCAGCGTCGCCTGCACGACATTAATGGGGTTGCGCGAACCGTAGACCTTTGTCAGGATGTTGCGGATGCCCGCCAATTCCAGCACCGCGCGCACCGTCCCGCTGGCGATGACGCCGGTGCCCGGCGCAGCGGGTTTCAGCAACACCCGCGTCGCCTTCATGCGTCCCCAGACCTCGTGAGGGACGGTGTCCCCCAACATCGGGACGGTGACGAGGTTGCGCTTGGCGCGTTCAGCGGCTTTGCGGACGGCTTCTGGCACACCTAACGCTTTGCCAATAGCGGCACCGACGCGTCCGTGCCCGTCCCCGACAACGACGAGGGCGCGGAACGACATCCGCTTGCCCCCTTCCATCACGCGGGACACCCGCCGCACTTCTATGGTGCGTTCTTCAAATTTCTCCCGTTCGCGCAGTTCCATGCGTTCGCCCTCCTTAGCGTTCTGCGCTTAGCCGGACCCGAACGGATAAAAGGTAAAGGCTAAAACTCCAAGCCGACAGACCGAGCGGCATCGGCGAGGGCTTTGACCCTGCCGTGATACTTGTGCCCCCCTCGGTCAAAAGCGACCTTCGTGATGCCCAACGCTAACGCTCGTTGGGCGATGAGTTTGCCGACTTCAGCGGCTTGCTGGGTTTTTGTCAACCCTTGTAACTTGCCCCGCAAGGCTTTATCCAGCGTGGAAGCGGCGCACAACGTGCGTCCTGTCGTGTCGTCAATGACTTGTGCGTAAATGTGTCGGAGGCTGCGAAAGACCGCGAGACGCGGCCGGTCTGCCGTTCCGACCACACGGGCGCGTATACGCCAGTGACGGCGTGTGCGCCGTTCAGCGCGCGTCCGATATTTTACCGCCATCCCGTCATTCCCTCCATCACTTCTTGCCCTTACCTTTAGCGGCTTTGCCCGGCTTGAGGCGCACCGGTTCGTCGGCGTAACGGATACCTTTACCCTTATAAGCGTCCGGTGGGCGCACCGCTCGCAGCCGGGCAGCCGTGTTACCGACCAGCGCTTTGTCAATGCCGCGCACGACGATGCGGGCGCACAGAAAGTCGTTCTGCGGGTTGGGCGTCACAGGCTGCACCTCAAAAGTGATCCCTGCGGGGGCGTCAAAAATCACCGGGTGTGAGTAACCGACATTCAAGACGATTTGCGTCGGCGATTTTTGCTCCACGCGGTAACCCATCCCCCGCACTTCCAAGACTTTTTCAAAACCGTTCGCCACGCCATGCACCATGTTGGCGATCAGAGACCGATACAAGCCGTGAAAGGCGCGATATTGCCACCGGTCTTTCGTCCGCTCCACAATCACCTGACCGCCTTCCACGCGCACACGAATGTCCGGGTGAACGGACTGACGCAGTTCCCCTTTGGGACCGCGAACGATAACGGTGTGGTCTTCTAACGCCACACTGACACCTTGCGGGATTGGGATGGGTTTGCGACCGATACGCGACATCGTCATCGCCCTCCGTGTGACGCTCGCACCTGCATGTTTTCAATGCCTCGGTTCACCGCTTGCGCTGCGGCGGGTTACCAGACATAAGCCAAGAGTTCGCCGCCGACACCCTTGCGACGGGCTTCACTGTCGCTCATCACGCCTTGGCTGGTGGACAGGATAGCGATACCCAAACCAGCCATGACGCGCGGAATTTGCGTCTTGCGCACATATAGATGCCGACCAGGTTTGCTGACGCGTTTGACGCCCGTGATCGCCGGTCGGGACGGACGCCCCGGCAAGTAACGCAGTTTGACGACCAAGATACCTTGTTTGAGCACGCCCCGTTTGCGCGGATGGGGGATGAACCCTGTCTCAAAGAGTTGTTTAAGGGTGCGCAACGCTCGTTCGGCATCGCGGCTGACGGCGATGCCTTTTTTGCGCACGGCTTCCAACAGGTCGTAGTCGGGACTTTTCACAAACGCGCCGGAGATCGCCTTGCGTTCCAAGGCTTGATCCAAAAGTTGTAAACCTTTGGACAACTCTTGTTCGGTGATGACGCGGTAGTCGGCGATGTAACCCTCACGCTTCAAGACATCCGCCACCGCGATGCGAAACTTAGACGCAGGCATGATGACCTCCTCGTGCCGCGCCCGGTAGGCGTTGCGCAGGCGGGTCAGCATGTCCCCGATTGGGTCGTTGACGACCGGCATCTACAGTCCCTCCTGTCACAGGCTGTCACCAACTGGCTTTCCGAACCCCGGCAAGCAACCCTCGGCTGGCTAATTCTCGGAGACAGATACGGCAGAGTCCGAACCGACGGATGTAGGCGCGCCCGCGCCCACACCGATGGCAACGATTTTTTTTGCGCACCTGAAATTTCGGCTCTTTCATGAACGCCTTGACGATGTGGCACTTCCTCGCCATCTTTGCGCCTCCTTCGCATGCGCCTTTACGCAGCCTTACCGTTTTGCAACGGGAACCCTAAGGCTTTCAGTAGGGCTGACGCCTCTTCGTCCGTCTTCGCCGTCGTGACGATGGAGATGTTCATGCCCCGCACCCGATACACATCGTCGTAAGTGAGTTCAGGGAAAATCAGTTGTTCAGCGATGCCGAGGTTGTAGTTGCCCCGTCCGTCAAAGGCATCGGCAGGTAGCCCTTTGAAGTCGCGGATGCGCGGCAGTGCCAAGTTGATTAAGCGATCCAAAAAGTCCCACATACGGTCACGGCGGAGCGTGACCGTCACGCCGATGGGCTGTCCCTTTCGCAACCGAAAACCGGCGATTGCCCGCTTTGCCCGACGAACCACCGGGCGCTGTCCCGTGATCAACGAAATCTCTTTGACGGCGGAGTCGATAGCGCGGGCGTCATCCTTGCCGTCACCGACGCCGACATTGATGACCACTTTGACGATGCGCGGCACTTGCATGATGTTTTTGTAACCGAACTGCTGTATCAATTTGGGCACGACTTCCCGCTGGTAATACTGGCGCAAGCGGGGCACATATCGCTCCCCGCTCGTTTCTAGGGCGGGTTGTCGCAGTTCTTGCCCTTTCTCTTTGCGCGCCATAATCCTTCACCTCAGGTGGACAGGGTGGCGTTAGGTGTCAATAATTTCGCCACACCGTTTGCATGCCCGCACTTTGCGCCCATCGGCTTGCATGACCATCTTGATGCGCGTCGGCTTGTCACAATGCGGACAAACCAGCATCACTTTGGACCGATGGATCGGGGCGGGCTTCTGGATACGCCCTCCTTGCATCATCTGCCCCATCGGGCGCTGGTGCTTCCAGACCAAGTAAACGCCTTCAACGACGAGCCGGTTTTCCTTCGGCAAAACGCGCAGGACACGCCCCCGTTTGCCCCGCCACAAGGCGCTGCCGGAGATGACCTGCACGATGTCGCCGCGCTTGATGTTCATCTTCCATCTGATGGATGCTTTGACGGTGCCTCTGCGCGCCATCGCGAAGCGACCTCCTCAGTGCCTGACGAGCCGTTCGGTTGATTTTAGACGACTTCAGGCGCCAACGAAAGGATTTTCACGAAACTGCTGCGCAATTCCCGTGCAACGGGTCCGAACACGCGTGTCCCAACAGGGTTGTTGTTTTTGTCGATGAGCACGGCGGCGTTTTCGTCAAACCGCACGAAACTGCCGTCGGGACGCCGAATGCCCCGCGCCGTCCGCACGATGACCGCGCGGACGACCTCGCCCTTCTCCACCGCCGCACCAGGGATGGCGTCTTTCACCGAAGCGACAATGATGTCACCGATGTTGCCGTAACGGGCGTTGCCCCGTAAGACGCGAATGCATTGGATCACCCGCGCACCTGAGTTATCGGCGACTTTCAGTTTGCTCATAGGTTGCACCATCAACGGTCCCTCCGTTTCCACTCGGTCTCCCCGTCGCTGTCGTTCATTAAAAAACTCCGAAGGGCGCGTCTCCTGACGCGCCGCTCTTTCTTCGGCGGCTCAGGAGAGCCGCCCTCCGAGAGCCATCTTGTTTGTCGTTCGGAGGGCGTGTCTCCTGACGCGCCAATGTTCGGCGGCTCAGAGAGCCGCCCTCCGAGAGCCATCTTGTTTGTCGTTCGGAGGGCGTGTCTCCTGACGCGCCAATGTTTGGCGGCTCAGAGAGCCGCCCTCCGAGAGCCATCTTGTTTGCCGTTCGGAGGGCGTGTCTCCTGACGCGCCAATGTTCGGCGGCTCAGAGAGCCGCCCTCCGACCAAAACCTGTTACCCAACACAGCAATCCACAAGAATCCGCTCTAAAAGTCTCTGCGGATAACGGGAAGCAAGCGCTGTCGCGACTGCTATTTTTCCTTCCAGCAGTATCTCGGAGGGCGCGTCTCCTGACGCGCCAATGTTTGGCGGCTCAGAGAGCCGCCCTCCGAGAGTTACCTTGTTTGCCGTTCGGAGGGCGCGTCTCCTGACGCGCCAATGTTTGGCGGCTCAGAGAGCCGCCCTCCGACCAAAACCTGTTACCCAACACAGCAGTCGCGACAAAAAGGCGTGGACGATAGGGGTCATCCGACGCCTCTATTCCTTGCCCTGTTCGGCTTTCGCGCGCGCGATGATCTGCGCGCTGATGTGTGGCGGCACCTCTTCATAATGCGAGAACTCCACACGATAAGTGCCACGCCCACGCGTGAGCGAACGCAAGTCTGCCGCGTAGCGTTGAATTTCCGCTAACGGCACCATCGCCGTGATTTTGCGCAGCCCGTCTTCCGCTTCAATCCCTAACACATGCCCGCGTTTGCCGTTCAAGTCACCGATAATTTCGCCGACGAACTCCTCAGGCGCCCACACTTCCAGTTTCATGATCGGCTCCAACAAATACGGGTCGCATTTTTCGGCGGCGCTGCGCAGCGCCAAAGCACCCGCCATTTGAAAGGCGAAATCGGACGAGTCCACTTCATGGTGTTTACCGTCGTAAAGGATAACACGCAAATCTACCATTGGGTAGCCCGCTAAAACGCCCTTTTGTAACGCCTCGCGCACGCCTTTTTCCACTGACGGGATGAATTTGGACGGGATGACACCCCCTGTGATTTGGTTGACAAATTCAAACCCTGCCCCGCGTTCCAACGGCTCTACGCGGATGCGGGCGACGCCATATTGCCCGCGCCCGCCTGTCTGCTTGATGTAACGCCCTTCGCCTTCGCCGGGCTTACGGACGGTTTCCTTGTAAGGGATTTTGGGCAGACGCGTCTCCACCTGTGCGCCGAATTTTCGTCGCAATTTCTCCACGATGACCTCCAGATGTTGATCGCCCATCCCGACGATGATCGTCTCGCCTGTTTCGGGGTGACGGTACCAGCGGAAGACGCCGTCTTCCTCCGCAAGCCGTTGGATCCCGCTCAGAATTTTCTCTTCGTCACCCTGCGATTTGGGGTAGACCGCCAGCTCCATGTAGCCGCGCGGAAACTCAATCGGCGGCAACTGGATATTGGCGTTGTCGCTGCACAATGTGTGTCCGGTTCGCGTGCTCTCCAATTTCCCGACCAAAACGATGGCGCCTGCCGGCGCTTCACCGACCGGCTCATAGGTCTTGCCTTGCGCGACGAGCAGTTGACCGATGCGCTCCTTACGCCCAGCGTTGACATTGGTGACCGTAGAATCGCTGCGGATGACACCAGAGAAGACCCGCAGCACGGTCACGCGTCCCACATACGGGTCGGCAAACAGTTTGAACACGAAAGCGACCCCTGGTCCGTTAGGCTGCGGCTTTAAAGGCGTTGTCTGCCCCTCCGATTGAACGGGCACGGCGATGTCCAACGGTGACGGGAAGAGGCTGACGATCGCGTCTAACAGCGGACGCACCCCTAACCCTTTCACGGCGGAGCCGGCAAACACCAGCAAGTTTTGTGCCTGCGCAGCGACCACTTGACGCAGCCCCGACAAAACTTCTGCGTCGGACAAAGTCCCTTCCGCCAGATACTTTTCCAACAACTCGTCATCCGTTTCGGCGACGGCTTCCGCCAAACGCTCCCGCCACTGGTCAGCGACGGCGACCGTTCCTCCTTGCCCAGCGGTGATGCGCTCGCCGTCGTCCACGGCGCCGCTCAAAACATGGGTGACGGCTACGCTGCTGGCGCGCAGCGGCACCCACAAGGGCAGCGGGTGCACCTGCAGGTGACTTTCTATGTCCGACAACACCTTGTCAAAGTCGGCGCGTTCGTCGTCTACCTTGTTGATGAAAGCGACACAGGGCAACCGATGTCGGCGAAGGAGGCGGAAACTCCGTTCAACCTGCGCTTCCACACCGACCGTGCCGTCAATAACCAATATGGCGCCTTCCACGACGCGCACGGCAGCGTAAGCGTCACCGAAAAAGTCCAGCAACCCCGGCGTGTCAACGATGTTGATCCAATGTTCGTTCCAGACACAGTGCCCCAATGAGAGGCTGACACTGTGGTGGCGGCTCTTGGCTTCCTCTTCGTGGTCAAACACACTGCTGCCTTGGTCTACAGAGCCCCTGCGGGACACGGCGCCCGCGACCCACAGGATGGTGTCTCCCAGGCTGGTTTTGCCTGCGCCAGGGGCACCCAGCAACGCCACATTGCGGATGCGCTGCGGCACCATCACCATCATGACCACCATCCTTTGACGACACGAATTTGCGCGCGCTCAGTGCTCAAGCGCTCAATCAAGCGGGCGCCGCGCTGTGGGCTCTGTGGTATCTTCTGGTCACACTTCTGACCCTGCCGATGGTTCGGCACTTTCCGTCGCGGACGACGGCGCCGGTTGAGCCGTAGGTGTGGACGGCGGTGCTGCCGTGTCCGCTTGCAAAACCTCCTCCAGCAGTTGCTCTTCGGTTTCCTCCGCCACCTCTTCGCGAACGACCGGCAACGGCACCTTTGCCCGTTGGACGATGCGAACGACCCGCCACCGCTTCAGTTTGGACAGCGGACGGGTCTCCACAATTTCCACGATATCGCCGATACGGCATTCATTGCGTTCATCGTGGGCGTAAAATTTGCTCGTGCGCCGAATGACCTTTTTGTAAAGCGGATGCCGCACCAAACGGTCAACCGCCACGACGACCGTTTTGTCCATTTTATCGCTGACGACCGTGCCGACAAAAGTTTTGCGTCTTCCGCGCAGTCGTTCCATTCATCCGTCACCCTTCGCTCCGTTGTCCTAAAGGGTCAAGTCACGCGCCGATCCGCAACAATTCGCGTTCGCGCAGCAGCGTTTTAATGCGGGCGACATTTTTCCTCAACTCACGGATGCGGTGCGAACGCTCCACAACCCCTTTGCCGATCGCTTTCTGCTGCCGAAGGTTGAACAGTTCGCGGTAAATGTTTTCCAGTTCCTGCACCAGTTCCGCGTCGCCCATTTGGCGCAGCCGCTCCAAAAATGCCTGCCGTTTAGACATGGACGACTTTGCCCTCCTTCGTGATGATGCGCGTTTTGACGGGGAGTTTGTAGGACGCGCGATGCAACGCTTGGACCGCCAATTCAGGGGCGACGCCACTGACCTCAAAGAGCACCGTGCCCGGTTTGACGACCGCCACATAAAACTCAGGGTCACCTTTGCCGCCTCCCATCCGCGATTCCAGCGGCTTTTTGGTGACGGGTTTGTGAGGGAACACGCGGATGTGGATGACAGCGGCGCGCCGAACGAAGTTGGTGATGGCGATGCGCGCCGCCTCAATCTGGCGGTTGGTGATCCAGCCTGGCTCTAAGGCTTGTAACCCAAACTCGCCGTGCGTGATCGTGTTGCAGCGGGTGGCTTTACCTTTCATGGTCCCGCGATGTTCTTTGCGGAACTTTCGTCGGCGCGGCATCAACATGGTGGTCACTCGCCCCCTTCTTCCAGTTCCTCTTCGGCTTCCGACGAGACAGCGACGACCTGTGCGGGTTGACGCTGTTGGGTCAACACGACGCGTTGGGCGCCCTTCTCCAAGACCTCGCCGCGATACAACCATACATGGACGCCGATGCGCCCCCATTTTGTCCACGCTTCGTCAAAGCCGTAGTCAATATCGGCGCGCAGGGTGCTCAGCGGGACACGACCGATGTGCAGTTTTTCGTCGCGCGCCAATTCCGCTCCACCCAAACGCCCTGCCACGATAATCTTGATGCCCAACGCGCCGGCGTTGAGGGCGCGTTGCGCCGCTTGCCGCATTGCCCGTTTGTGCGAGACGCGCCGTTCAATCTGTTGGACAATTTGCTCCGCCAGCAACTGCGCTTCTAACTCGGGGCGTTCCACCTCGCGGACATGGATGTGCACTTCACGACCGCCGGTCAAGCGGTGCAAGTCTTGACGCACCTGTTCAATGGTGCGCCCGCGATGCCCGATGATCATACCCGGACGGGCTGCGTGGATGGTGACGATAACCGTGTTGGCTTTGCGTTCAATTTCTATGCGGGGGATGCCTGCCCCCTTGAAACGGCTTTTGATGTGGTCGCGGATTCTGATGTCTTCCAAGACCCAGTCAGTGTAATGGCGGGACGCGAACCATCGGCTCTGCCAGTCTTTGACGATGCCGAGACGAATCCCGATGGGATTAACCTTTTGCCCCATTTAACTTGCCTCCTTTGGCGCGACGACCACCGTTAAATGGCTGGTGCGTTTGCGCACCGTGTAAACACGCCCCCGCGCGCGCGGGCGATATCGCTTGAACATCGGACCGTTATCTGCCAGTGCATTGACGACGACCAACCCCTCCTCGTCCAACTCGTAATCGTTGACGGCGTTACCGATAGCCTGTTTAAGCAACTTGGCGTAGTGGCGCGCAGGCTTATGGGGCATCAACAGCAACATGTTGAGCGCTTCCAACGCCGGTTTGCCTTTGATGGCTTGAGCGACGCGGCGGGCTTTGCTGGGGGAGACCCGCACATAGCGTTGTCGCGCAATGATCCGCACCGTGCTAACGGTTTGCTCCGCCATCAGCATTTCCCCTCGCTTTTAGGCGTCACTTGACCCGCACGACGCGCTCTTTGGCTTCACCGTGCCCGCGGAAGGTGCGCGTCGGCGCAAATTCGCCCAGTTTGTGCCCGACCATTGCCTCCGTGATGTAAACAGGGACATGGCGTCGCCCGTTGTAAACAGCGATCGTGTGTCCCACCATCTCCGGGAAGATCGTAGAGCGCCGTGACCAAGTCTTGATGACCTGCTTTTCGCCCCTACGGTTCATCTCCTGAACCTTCCGCAACAGTTTCGGGTCGCAATACGGTCCCTTTTTGAGTGACCGCCCCATGGCTGATCACCTCACACCATTTTGTCACCGTAACCTATTCGCCGGCGTTTGACGATCAGTTTATCCGACGGTTTACGGGGCTTGCGGGTCTTGCGCCCCAGCGTGACCCAGCCCCAAGGCGACTTAGGGGCTGGCATGCCGATAGGCGCTTTGCCTTCCCCACCCCCATGCGGGTGGTCATCCACATTCATCGCCGACCCCCGCACATGGGGGCGCCGCCCTAAATAGCGCATCCGCCCCGCTTTCCCCAACTTGATGAGTTCATGCTCCGCCAAACCGACCCGCCCGATTGTCGCCCGGCATTTTAGGTT
The DNA here is from genome assembly GCA_002898575.1 of bacterium HR17. Classification (NCBI taxonomy): domain Bacteria; phylum Candidatus Fervidibacterota; class Fervidibacteria; order Fervidibacterales; family Fervidibacteraceae; genus Fervidibacter; species Candidatus Fervidibacter japonicus. The sequence continues at coordinate 37,039 of BEHT01000023.1, read as the reverse complement.
AATGAGCCGAATTTCCCCTGACGGCATCTTCACGGTCGCATATTTGCCCTCTTTCGCCATCAACACCGCAAAGGTCCCCGCTGAGCGCACCAGTTGCCCGCCTTTGCCCGGCGTCAGTTCAATGTTGTGGATGACCGTGCCGTCGGGAATGTTCGCTAACGGCAGGCAATTGCCGACCTTGATATCCGCATCCGGACCCGACATCACGGTGTCGCCGACTTGTAAGCCCTCCGGCCAGAGAATGTAGCGGCGTTCCCCGTCCGCATACTCCAGCAGCGCGATGCGCGCTGAGCGGTTGGGGTCGTATTCAATGGCGATGACTTTGGCGGGGATACCGTCCTTGTCCCGCTTGAAGTCAATGACGCGGTAAAGGCGTTTGACCCCACCGCCCCGAAAGCGGACAGTGACTTTCCCTTGATTGTTGCGCCCGGCGCGCTTGCGCAGCGGTTTGACCAAACTTTTTTCGGGTTCGTCCTTTGTGATTTCCTCAAAGTCGTAGAAGGTCGCGTGGCGCAAGCCCGGCGTCACTGGGTTTGCCTTTTTAACGCCCATGTGTGGTCACACCCCTTCGCTCATTTACATCAGACCCTCGTAAACGGGCAGGGTTTGTCCTTTGGCGACCGTGACGATGGCTTTTTTCCAGCGGCTTGTGTGCCCGATGGGTCGGATATGGCGCCACCGCTCGCCCCGCTTTTTGGGTTTGACCGTCAGCGTGTTGACTTTGGTGACCTTGACGCCAAAAATTTTCTCCACCGCCTCGCGGATTTCGGGTTTGGTCGCGTCCAACCGCACTTTGAAGGTGTATTGGTTGTAGAGCCGCGCAATCCGCAAGGCTTTCTCTGTCACGACGGGTTCAATTAAAATTGTGAACGGGTTGCGGTCCAAATTACCGGACATTGACTTTCGCCAACCTCCTTTCAAGGACCGATGCGAAAGCGTCGGGGGTCGTGACGATGGCGGTGTGCACGAGCAAATCGTAAGTGGACGGTTGCAGAGCGGGCAGTCGGTCTATGTTGGGTAAGTTGTCCACCGACTTGAGCACCGCTTCGTTTTTTTCAGGCAGCAACAGCAGCACCTTGCGGTCAGCCAACCCCAAGCGTTCCAGCAGCACCTTGAAGACTTTCGTCTTTGGTCGGGTGACGCTCTCCAAGCCGTTCACGAGGTAAACCTGCCCGCTGCGCACCTTGTCCAGCCACGCCATGCGGAGAGCGGCTTTGCGCATGCGCTTGTTGATTTTTTGGTCGTAATCGCGGGGTTTGGGTCCGTGCACGATACCCCCGCCGACCCATTGGGGCGCACGGATAGAACCTTGTCGGGCGCGCCCAGTGCCTTTTTGCGACCAGGGTTTGCGCCCGCCCCCGCGCACTTCGCCCCGTGTCTTGGTAGCGTGTGTCCCCTGTCGCTTGTTCGCCAGATGGGCGACAACGACTTGATGCAGCAGCGCCGTGTTCAATTCACCCTCCAACCACTCATCGGGCACGGTGTAAGTGCCGACTTGTTCACCGTCCAAGTTGTAAACAGGCAACTCCATCTTGTGTCCCTCCGTTCCGCAGCGGCGTCGTGCCTACCGAATCACCGCTCCAACCTTTCAATCCGCACCAACCCACCGTTTGGACCAGGGATGCTTCCTTTGAGGACCAACAGGTTGTGCTCGGGGATGACATCCACGACAGTCACACCCCGAACGGTAACTGTTTCGTTGCCGTAGTGCCCCGGCAAGCGGGCGCCGGGGATAACCCGCTGCGGACCTTGCGGACCGTGGGAGGCGGGTTTGCGATGGAAGTGGGCTCCGTGGCTATCGGGGTAGCCGCCGAAACCCCAGCGCTTCATGACACCGGCAAAGCCCCGCCCTTTGGAAACGCCCGTCACTTTCACTTTATCGCCTTTTTGGAAGATGGCGACGGTCACGACATCTCCGACCTTCACTTCCGCTTCTGCGGTGATGCGGAACTCTTCAAGGAAGCGACAAGGTTTAACGCCCGCCTTTTTGAAGTGCCCCATCATCGGCTTGTTGACCTTGCGTTCAGGGATTTCCTCAAAACCCAGTTGCACCGCCGCGTAACCGTCTTTATCGGGCGTCCGCCGTTGGACGATGTAACACGGTCCCGCTCGCACGACGGTGGCGGGGATTGCCCGACCTTCGTCGTCAAACACAGTCGTCATGCCGACCTTGCGCCCTAAGAGCCCAGTGACGGCGGTCGATGTCGCTGTGCTCATCTCTGCCCACTCCTTGCCAACGTCACAGTTTGATTTCAATGTCCACGCCGCTGGGTAAGTTCAACCGGCGCAGCGCATCCACGGTTTCGGGCTTGACATCCAAGATGTCAATGAGGCGTTTGTGCACCCGCAACTCAAAATGCTCCATGCTTTCCTTGTCAATGAAAGGCGAGCGAATGACGCAGTAAACATGACGGTCTGTCGGCAGCGGGATAGGACCTTTAACCCGAGCGCCCGTCGCCCGCGCCGTCGTGACGATTTCTTTCGCCGATTCGTCCAAGACGCGATGGTCAAAGGCTTTGAGTTTGATACGGATACGTTGCTCGGCTGGCATGCTCTTTCGCCCTCGCTTCAGACCTTCAACACCGCATGGACGGCACTTGGTGAGGCATCGCCATTTTACCGCGCACCGATCAAATTGGTGGCGTGGTGGCTGACAGAGTAACCTCGGTCAAGGATAATGCGTTCCGCCAAGTTGGCAGGGACCGGTTCGTAGTGGCTGGGACGCATCGTGTAACTACCCCGTCCCTGCGTCAAGGAGCGCAACGCCGTCGCGTAGCCGAAGACTTCTGCCAACGGCACCTCCGCTTCAATCATGACCGCGTTTCCCGTCAACTCTTGAACGCCTTTAATTTTAGCGCGTCGGGCGGTGAGGTCACCCAACACATCGCCGAGGTATTCGCGGGGAATCAGCACCTCCAGCGCCATGATCGGTTCCAGCAAAATCATGCCCGCCTGCTTGCAGGCTTCTTTAAAGGCGATCTGGGCGGCTAACTTGAACGCCAGTTCGCTACTGTCCACCTCGTGGTAAGAACCGTCAAAAAGGGTCACGCGCACATCCACGACGGGGTAACCCGCCAAGACGCCGGTCTCCATCGCCTCGCGAACTCCGGCTTCCACAGCGGGGATGAATTCGGACGGGATAACACCGCCCGTGATCTGGTTGATGAACTCAAAGCCGCTCCCTTGCGGCAGCGGTTCCAGTCGCAACCAAACATGACCGTATTGCCCGCGCCCGCCTGTCTGGCGGATGTAACGCCCTTCGGCAATGGCTTCGCGGACGATTGTCTCACGGTAAGCGACCTGCGGTCTACCCAAACGGGCTTGGACATTGAACTCGCGGCGGAGGCGGTCTTCCACAATTTCCAGTTGCAACTCTCCCATCCCCGCCAGCACCAATTGCCCTGTCTCTTGGTCGTAACGCAACCGCAGGGTTGGGTCTTCTGCAGTCAGCTTTTGCAGTGCTTCCACCATTTTTTCCTCGTGGGCGCGGTCTTTCGCTTCAATGACGCGGAAGATAACGGGTTCAGGGAATTCAATGCGCTCTAACAGGATGGGGGAACGGCGGTCGCACAAAGTGTCACCGGTCATCGTTACTTTTGGACCGACGACCGCCACGATGTCCCCTGCGCGCGCTTCGTCCACATCCTCGCGGTAGTTGGCGTGCATCCGTAGGATGCGCATGACGCGTTCGTTCGTGTCCTTGGCGGGATTGTAAACGGCTTCGCCCTTGCGCAAGACGCCCGAATAAATCCGCACATAGACGAGCCGACCGACATAAGGGTCGGTCTGAATCTTAAAGGCTAAAGCGCAGAAAGGTTCCTCGTCTGTCAACCGCCGCTCAACGATTTCGGCGGTGCGAGGGTCTGTGCCTTGCACGACACCGATGTCCAACGGGGACGGTAGGAAATCGCAGATGGCGTCCAACAAAGGTTGGATGCCCTTGTTGCGCAGCGCGGACCCGCACAAAACAGGCACGATTCGGAACGAGAGCGTCCCTTTGCGCAACCCTTGTCGGATTTGCTCAGGCGTCAAATCGCCTTGTTCAAAGTAGGCTTCCATCAGCGCGTCGTCTTGCTCGGCAGCCACTTCCACCAACCGCTGACGGTATTCAGCGACCACTTCTCGCATCTCGTCAGGGATCGGCCCAAACTCCATCTGCGTCCCAAACTCGTCAACCCAGTAGATTGACCGCATCTCTATCAAATCCACGACGCCGCGAAACTCGCTCTCGCGCCCGATGGGCAACTGAATGGGGACGGGGTTGGTGCCCAATCGTTCCCGCATTTGTTGAACGACGACGAAAAAGTCGGCACCGACACGGTCCAACTTGTTGACGAACGCGATGCGCGGGACGCGATATTTGTTGGCTTGGCGCCACACCGTTTCGCTTTGCGGTTCCACCCCGCCCACACCGCAAAAGACCGCCACCATCCCATCCAGCACCCGCAAGGCACGCTCCACTTCGGCGGTGAAGTCCACATGCCCTGGCGTGTCAATGATGTTGATGCGGAACAAAACTTGGTCGCGCAAGCGGCGCCAATAACACGAAGTCGCCGCCGCGACGATGGTGATGCCCCGCTCTTTTTCCTGCGGCATCCAGTCCATCGTCGCTGTCCCCTCGTCCACGCTGCCGATGCGATGGACGCGCCCTGTGTAGAACAGGATGCGTTCCGTCGTCGTCGTTTTCCCGGCGTCAATATGGGCGGCGATGCCGATGTTGCGCGTTTTGTCCAGCGGAAATTTAGCGTCCGTCATCGTAAGTCCCTCCATGCGACTGCGATTTGTTCCGACGAGCGTCTGGCTGAAAATACCGTCACTGCCGTGCCCCCGCATCATTGCGCTTTCAACTTTGTGTTAACCTCGTCGCCTCTGTGAAGCGCATAAAGGCACCCCTGCCAAGTTCACGAGAAGGGCTGCCGCCGAGGGAAAGGGTATCGCCCTTACCAGCGATAATGGGCGAAAGCTCGGTTGGCTTCGGCGATGCGATGGGTCTCTTCTTTCATGCGCACTGCACCGCCCCGACCCTGAGCGGCTTCAATCAGTTCCAGCGCTAACTGATGCGCCATCGTTTTGGCGTGCGGGCTGCGGAAAAAGTTGGCAACTTCACGGCGATCGCGGTCGCGCGCCGCGTTCACGATCCATCGCAGCGCCAAACTAACGCGGCGGGCAGGGCGCACCTCAATGGGCACTTGATAGGTCGCTCCACCGACACGGCGCGGACGCGTCTCCACCAACGGGATGCAGTTTTTGACGGCTTCTGTCAAAACTTCCAACGGGTTGCGCTTCGTTGCCTCGTGAATCAACTGGAGCGCGCCGTAGACGATGCGTTCCGCTTGGCTCTTTTTGCCCTTTTCCATGACCTTGTTGATGAGCCGTTGCAGTAGCTTGCTGCGATAGATCGGGTCGGGAACGACTTCGCGTCTGGGCACAAACCCGCGTCGCGGCATACCGATTCACCTCAAACGCGCCTTACTTGCTGGCTTTGCGTTCCCGCTTCGTCCCGTAACGGGAGCGGGATTTTTTACGGTTTTGCACGCCAGCGGCATCCAATGCCCCGCGAATGACTTTGTAGCGGACACCAGGCAGGTCTTTCACACGCCCACCCCGCACCAAGACAGTGCTGTGCTCCTGCAAGTTGTGCCCTTCACCGGGGATGTAGGCGATGACCACGCGCCGGTTGGACAGCCGCACTTTGGCGATTTTGCGCAACGCCGAGTTGGGTTTTTTGGGCGTCATTGTGCGCACGACCAAACAGACGCCCCGCATCATCGGCGCGCCCGCAGGGTCGTATTTGTATGCGCCCTTGAGCGAGTTGTAGCGCCATTTGAGCGCCAATGTCCGTGTCCGTTTCTTTTTTCGCTCGCGCCCGTGACGCACTAACTGGTTGATGGTCGGCATGCACCTTTCAGCCTCCTAACCGACGACACACAAAAATGCTGTTGCCCAAGATCAGTTCGGGTCTCCCCTGCGCCGAGGCTTCCGTCGTTCGCTGGACAGCAGCGACAGCGGCTTCAAAGTTTAACGAGACGCCGCTCCCATGTCAAGGGCATGCGCTCACGGTGACTGGGACCATTGGAACAGGCGCGCGATAGCCCCCTTTGTCGCCTGAAAAGTCAGTAGTTCGCGGGCGATGGGCGAATTGTTCATCAACAGGATGAACGATGGGTTGTCGGCATAACCCCACGCCAACACCTGTACGACCCAGTGGACCAAGGTCATGCCCAACACCAACCCCAGCGGGAACGCCACCAAGTGGTCGGCTTCTTCCAGACTGAACTGCGTCAGTTGCTCAATGAGGTAAGCGGCGACGATGACGAGCACCGCCACAAAAACGAAGACGACGGTGAACAGGAGCGCCGCGTTGATGTGCGGGTCTGCGTGCCAATGGACGATGTGCGCCAAGCGTCGGGCGAGAAACAGCGTCAGTTTGCCGCCGAAGTAGAACCCGACCAGCGCGACGGTTGTCCGCAGCGTTCCTTGCCAGCTGGCGACGCTGGCGACGGCTAAGACCAGCAGCAAGCAAAGGATGTCCAACCAAGTCACACCCATCACCCCTTTTGAGGGGCGAGTTGGCTCAACACCTCTCTCACCAGCCGGTTCGCCAGTTGCGGATTGGCTTTCCCCTGCGTCGCCCTCATCAGTTGTCCGACGAAAAAGCCCAGCACCTTCTCGTTGCCGGACTGAAACTCTTGCACCGCTTTGGGGTTGGCGGCGACGATCGCTTCGGCGAGGCGGCGCAGTGCGGCTTCGTCGGTGATTTGCACCCAACCCCGCTCCTCTACGATGCGGCGCGCCGATTTGCCTGTCGCAAACATCTCTTTGAGCACATCCTTTGCGATGCGGACGCTGATCACGCCGTCGCGCATTAGCGTCACCATTTCGCCCAGATGTTCCGGCGGAACCGGGCACTCGTCCCAGCCCTTGCCGGCGTCGTTGAGCAGCCCTTGAAGGTCGCCCATCATCCAGTTGGCGACAGATTTGGCGTCGCCGCAGACTTTGGTCGCCGTCTCAAAGTAATCCGCGATCGCCGGCGCAGCGGTCAGCCACCGCGCTTCTGCTTCCCCCACCGCATACTGGCGCACAAACCGTTCCAGTCGTTGCTTGGGCAGTTCGGGCAATTCCGCTTTCAACCGCTCCAGCCACGCCGGCGTGACAACGATGGGCACAAGGTCGGGCTCCGGAAAGTAGCGGTAATCGTGGGCTGTCTCCTTCGTGCGCATCGGCTCGGTGATTTTCATCGTTTCGTTCCACAGCATCGTCTGTTGTCGGACGACACCGCCCTTGCTCAGGAGGTCCGTCTGCCGGCGGATTTCCGCCTCCACGGCACCCAAGACGGCGCGGAAACTGTTCAGGTTTTTGATCTCCACGCGGGTGCCCAGTTGGTCGCTACCTTTGGGGCGCAACGAGACAGACGCTTCAAACCGCAGTTGCCCCCGCTCCATGCGGCATTCGGAAACGCCCAAGTAAAGCAGCAACTGGCGCAACTCTGCCATGAAAGTGTCCAGTTCGTCCAATGAGTTCATGTCTGGGCAGGTGATGATTTCACACAACGGGATGCCACTGCGGTTGAAGTCAATGAGCGACGCCGTCGGGTCGCCTGCTTCCTCGCCGTGCACGGAACGAGCGGTGTCTTCCTCAAGGTGAACATCGGCGATGCGGACGCGCTTCGTCGCGCCGTTGACAGTAATGTCCAACCAACCGTCGTAACCGATGGGCAAACGCTTTTGCGAAATCTGGTAGCCTTTGGGCAGGTCGGGATAGTAGTAGTTTTTCCGCTCAAAGATGCTGGGTGAGTTGATACGGCAGTTGAGCGCCAGCGCGACTTTGAGGACATTTTCCGCCGCCTTCTCGTTAACGACGGGCAAAACGCCGGGAAAGCCTAAGCAAACAGGGCAGGTCGCCGTGTTGGGCGGCGCGTTCCAAGTCACCGGACAACGGCAAAACACTTTGCTCTTCGTCGCCAACTCGGCATGGATTTCCAACCCAATGACCGGTTCCCACTCTGCCAACTTATGTCACCACCTTCAGGCGGAATCCCGCAGAAACACACCGAGTCGCAGGAAATTCAACGCGCAGGGGCAATTATAGCCGCTTTGGGGCTTCCCGTCACCGCGTCGGCAGAGCGAACGGTCAACTCGCTGCGCCTTTGGACAGCAGGTCTGCTATGGTCAGGGCGATGAGCTCGTGGGCGTAAGCGACGCGGTCGGCTTTGGGGTCAAATTGCTGCCCGATCACGACCCCGATCACCGGCTCAGTCACAGACGCGCGCAGGGGTTTGATGATGGCGTTATAGAAGATGCTGACATCAGGGGCGGTGATGTGGTCTTTGTGGAGGGCGGCGATGGTCACCGCCTGCCCGTTGCGGAGGGCTTCCCCAACCAAGACTTTCCCCCCGCCCGCTTCCAGCGTCGCGGGCATTTGCCGCTCCCGCAAGTATTGGACTTGGACGCCCACGGCTTGCTGCAGGTAAGTGACGAGGAGTTCCGCCCAGTTCACCGATGCCCCGTCCACTGCCTCGGCAGGAGGCACCGTTGCCTCTCCCGCAGGCACATAGACTGCTGGCTCCACTGACGGCGCTAACGCCGACGGATAAGCCGAAGGCTTTTCAGTCTGACTCGCTCCGTCCTTAACGCTGCGCGGTGGGGGCACTGTTTCCGTCTCCCCGCCGGAAGCGGTCGGAAGATGCCTGCTGTCGCCGCGTTGATGCCCCAGCAGTTGTGCCAGCGCACCCGCTAACTCGTCTAAAAGCGCTTCCGTGCGCTGCTGATATTGGAGGAGAGCCGCTAAAACTTGTCTTTGTAAAGCCACCACCTCACCCAACTGTTGCGCGAGGGCTTGCCATTCAGACGGCGGCGTTTGACCGGTCTCGCTGCGCGAGGGGACGGTGAGCGAGTTTGGCTCGGCGTCGCCGGCGGGGAGACCACTTCCGTTTAGCCGCCATTGGCGCAGCCGTTCATCCACGACGCGCACGACCAAATCGTAAAGGTCACCCAAACGCAAGTCCATTTGCAGGTCACCGTTCCTCAGAAACGCCGGGGCTGCTTGAGCGACACCCCGGCGCCCCTTATCGGAAGCCATTGTCTTCGCTCACCGTCGGCACGATGTCCATGCCCCTTTCAGGTCGGTGGTCATCTCCCAGCCACTACTTATCGGCAGATAAGCCGTCAATTTTCACCCGCCCGTTTGGCAGAATGCGGCATACTTTGGCGATGCGGAGGTGCTGTCATGTCGCCGCCGACATTCGCGATCGCCACTTTAGGCTGCAAGGTCAACCAGTATGACAGTTGGCAATTGGCGCGGGCGCTCCAGGCGCGGGGTTTCCGGCAGGTGCCCTTCGGTGCACCGGCGGATGTCGTCATCATCAACTCGTGCGCGGTCACGCATGTCGCTGAAGCCAAGTCACGCAAGTTGGTCGCTCGCGCTCGGCGCATCGCCCCGCACGGGGTCATTGTCCTTACCGGGTGCGCCGCTGAACTGTTGTTGCAACGGGGCACCCGCATAGAGTGTGCCGACTTAATGGTGGGCAATGGCGACAAACCCGAGTTGGCAGAGCGCATCGCCGATTTAGTGGAAGAACGCCGCCGTCGCTTCAGCCCGCTTATCTCCGACCCGTTGCCTTACGCCCAACCGTTGCTGGACGAACCAGGTGACAGCGTTCACGAACGCGCCCGCGCTTTTCTGAAGGTGCAGGAAGGTTGCGACAAGTTTTGCACCTTCTGCGTCATCCCGTTCACGCGCGGTCAGCCGCGCAGCAAACCCCTGAGCCAAGTGCTGGACGAAGCGGCTGAACTCGTCAACGAGTTAGGCTTTCGCGAAATCGTGTTGACGGGCGTTTGTCTGACGCTGTGGGGGCGCGAATGGGGGCTGCGGTTGACCGACCTCCTGCAACGGTTGCATGACCTTGACGGGCTATACCGCCTGCGGCTCAGTTCGTTAGATCCGCGCGACTTGGACGAACCGTTCGCCCGCACCTGCGCCGCGTTGCCCAAAGTGTGCCGCCACTTCCACATTTCACTGCAGGCTGGTGACGACGCTCTGCTCCAAGCGATGGGGCGGGGTCATGACCGTGCCTACTTTCGGCAACTCGTTGACACCTTTCGGCACTTCATGCCTGACGCCGCCTTCACGACCGATGTGATGGTCGGTTTTCCGGGCGAAACCGACGAACAGTTTGCCAACACGGTGGCATTTGTGCAGGACATCGGGTTTATGCACCTGCATGTTTTCCGCTATTCGGTCCGACCTGGCACAGCAGCGGCAAAGATGCGCCCGACAGTCCCGCCCGAAGTGGCAGAGTCCCGCGCTGCTACCCTCATTGCAGTGGGCAAGCAACTCTGGCACCAGTTCGCCCAACGCTTTGTCGGGACGACACGGATTGTGTTGGTGGAAACCTGTCGCCCCCTCGGCGACCCGCGTTTGCCCGATGGGTTTGAACTATCGGGCTTGACGGATAACTATCTACGAGTCCGCTGGGTTACCGACCGTCCGGTGCCCATCGGGGCTGCCCTACCGGTGCGGCTAACCGCAGTGAACCCGCAAGGGTTCCTCATCGGCGCGGCGCCGGAAGTCACAAGCACACCGCCGAGCGCGTGGCAAAATTGACCAAGTCCTTACAGCGGTGCGCAACCGACGGCAGGCGCTGGCGGTGGACACAAGGAGGGGTGTTTCGTCATGGTGGCGGACATCAATTTCATCATGGTTACCGGTATCGCCACAAAGGACGCAGTCTTGCGACGGCGTCCGTCGGGGGTCGTCAAAGCCGAGTTCAGCATGGAGGTGGCTCGCCCGTTCTTCAAAGCCAACGGAGAGCCGATCTCCGACTTGTTTTTGGTGGATGTCTACGGACCGTTGGCGGAGCAGTGCGCCCAATTCGTCCGACAGGGGTCACGGTTGCTGGTCATCGGCACGCTTAACAAAGAAAGTTTTGTCACCCGCACCGGTCGGCGCGAGCACCTGACGGTCATCAAAGCCAAGTTCATCAAGCCGTTAGGTGACCCCATTACCCAAATCGGCGATGTGACCTTGGATGAACTGCGGCGCGATTTGTGGGGGCTCAACACCATTCAGGCTTACTTGGACGCCCTCAAGGAAGTCTTTGAGCGGGTCGCTAAAGGCTGAAAGTCGTTCCCAACAAGCGCTTTTGGGCTAAGGGACCGTGACGGCACCGAAAGTCACGACTGATTCCCCGTGTCCCTCCAGCGATTGTCCGTAGTGTCGCACCGTCCCGCGCGGTGCCTCTAAAGCGCGCAAAGCGACATAAACGGCGGGGTAAGCGTCCACCCGCCGGAGGTTGCGCTCGGCATGGAGCAGGGCGAACGCCCCGTCGGCATCGCCGTCGGCGACGCGCTGCAGGAACCGTCGGTCCTCCGCCGCCAACCAGTGCAAAGTGGCTGGCGTTAGCGGTTGGTCGCCGAACCGTTGCCCCCAATGGCTTAAATCCACGCTGGCAATCAGTGTGACCGGTGCACCCCACGCCGTCAAAGTCGCTCGTAACGCTGCCACAAACGCTCGCACCTCGTCCAGCGCCATCGGTGACTGGTCTGGTGCCAGCAGGTGCTCAAAGCCCGCACAAAGGATGGGCACGATCCGCACCTCACCAAACAGATGCTGCAGCCAGACGACCTGTAACTCCACTGAGTGCTCTTGACGATGGGCAAACTCGTCCGCGAACAGGTCAAAGGGATAGCGGTCTTGCAGGTCCCGCAAAAACGCCGTGTCAGTGCGGGCGACGCCCAGCGGGGTGGCGAAGTCCTTGCATGTGGCGACGAACAGACGCTGGGTCGGTTGGTGGGCGATGCCCAAGATGACAAACAGGCTGGGGGCGGGCGCTTCGGCGACCTCTTTGTAAGCCCACGCGTAAGTGACGCCGCCCCGGCGCAAATCAATGTGCGGGGCGATGACCAGCCGCAACGGGCGCTCGTAACGCTGCCCTCCGGGACGACCGGGACCGTCCGGCGCGACAAAGAAATTGTCCAAAAATGCCCGCAGTTGCTGTGGGTCGTCAGGGTAAACGCTGCCCGCCAGCACCGCCGGGCGCACGGGCATCTGGCGGAACGCCCTCACTGCGGCGTCCAGTGCTTGCCGAAACCGCTCGTTGTCCAGCAACAAACTCTCGTCTAACTGGCGCACCAGCTCCTCAATCTGCTCGCTCATGAGCAGTGTGCCGGTCTGGCGGAAGAAATCTACTTGGACTTCCCGCAGCGTCCGTGTGCCGTCTAATAAACTCGCCACCAACACCGCCGGCGTTGTCAGCAACAAGACGCGCTCGCTGATGCCTAACGGGTCGCGGAGGGCGAACCGCACCTGCCCGTCCATCGGCACGGGCGTAAGGTCAACTGCCCGCAACTTCGGTCGCTCGTCCATCGCAGCACCTCCCACTGCGTTGTTCCACACCGTTTTGGCGCGCCTTGCCGGCACGCCGCAGCACGCTGTCATGCCCACTCTGATCGGAGGGCTCGTCGTGTTTTCGGGCGGTGCATCTCCGCACCGCCACAAAGATAACGCAGTGCCATCTGGCAGGTATCGCTGCTAACTTTTGAGAGCCGGTGAAGGGAAAAATGGAAATCTTCAGGGTTGGCAAGGCAACACTGCAGACAGTGGACGATTTGCGCGTTTATCACGCTCGCATCCGCTCGTTGGTGCTGCGCCGCCTCGACGAGTTCCGCGCCACTTGGGAGCGGGGCGATAACGCCGTTTTTGAAGAGTTGGTCTTCTGCATCTTGACAGCAGGTGCCTCGGCGCTAATGGGCGTGCAGGGCGTGGAAGCGCTGCGCCCCGTCCTTTGGACGGCGACCGCTGAAGAAATGGCGGAACGCATCCGCTTTCACCTCTACCCGATAGCGCGGGCGCGTTACATCGTTGCGGTGCGCGACTTCGTCGCCCGCGAACTCAACGGGCGTTTGCGCGACTGGCTGAGCCAATTTACCGACCCGCAGGCGCGTCGCGATGCCTGCGTGACCCACTTTCGCGGCATCGGCTACAAAGAAGCGTCGCATTTTTTGCGCAACATCGGGTTTCGCGGTTACGCCATCTTGGACAAACACATTTTGCGCAGCCTACACGCCTTCGGCGTTCTGGACAGCGCCAAGCCTCCAACGACCCGTCAACGCTATCGGGACACCGAGCAACGCTACCTCGCTTTTGCCCGACAAGTCGGTATTGACCCCGACGAATTGGATTTGACCTTGTGGGCGTCTCGCACGGGCATCATCGCCAAGTAGCGGCGCACCGTTCGGAAAAGCGTTATTGCCGCAGACGAAAAGCGTGAGGCAACAAGACGGCAAGGGAGGTCGTCAACCGCGACCCGTCTTCACCGATCAGCAACAGGGGTAAGTCATCGCAAAACTCCGCCAGCACTTGCCGGCACGCCCCGCAGGGGAAGGAGGTCTCCGCACTTTTGCCCGCCACGACCATCGCCGCGAATGCCCTTTCGCCCGCCACGACTGCGGCGAACACTGCTACCCGTTCCGCGCAAACCGTCAGTCCGTAAGACGCGTTTTCCACATTGCAGCCGACATGGATGCGCCCTGATTTCCCCAACAGCGCTGCGCCAAACTGCCAACCCGAATAAGGAGCGTGAGCGTGTCGGCGCGCTGTCTGAGCCGCTTCAATTAGTCGTTCCCACAGCGCTTCGTCCATCTCCACCACCGCTGGATAACCCAACCGTTTGCATCGTCGGTGTCCGCACCACCATCAACGCCGTCACCAACGGGCGTGTCGGTCGGACAAAGTAACGCCCCGCACAGTAAAGCGCCGACGAACCGCCCCCGTCCAAGTTCATCGCGTCCACACAACCCAACGCCTTCATGATGCGGGCGGCTTTGCTCAGTGTGACAGGCGTGATGATGACCGCCAACACTAATTTGCCCCCTCGCGTGATGCCTAACACGCTGCGGCGGGCGGGGCGAAACAGGCGTGGGTCGCGAAATCCCTCCGCACGCGGGTAAACCGTGACGCGCCCGTTCGTCAGCAAGCGCGGTCCGCACGCCAGCAGCGCATCAATGCGCCCCGTCAAATCCGCACCTAACGGCACCGTCGTGATGGTCGCAAACGGACCTTGCACGACAAGCGCCGTGCGGAGTTTACCCTGATGGACATGGGTGCCGCCGATGACGATGTCCCCGATGGGGCGTCTTGTCCTCAGGTGAAAGAAAGTCCCGTTGATGGCGACCAAGGGGCGATAGGCAGCGACCATGCGGCTGAACGGCGCCCCGCCAGGGACATAGACAGGCGTGACTTGAACGCCTTCGGCAGCCATATTCACAACGATGTAATGCACCCGCGCCCCCAGCACCCGCGCGCCGTAAGTGTAACTGACTTGCCCGACCGCTGATGGTGCAGGAACTAAAGCGACCGCCGCGCAAAGGGTCAGCGCATATCGCATGGCGGGCATCCTTTCCGTTTCACCTTCAGCATTTTGCCGCACCCACACCGCTGTTTGTTCTATCGGCACACGCGCTCCCCTTTCTAAAATTTGCCGTCGCTGCCTTGTGCGTGGAGTGCTGTTTCGCCGCGGGGCGCAAGTGACGCGGTTGGCGCGCGATGAGCGGCACGGACAAAGGTGGTCTCCCGTCCCAAGCGAAGAAATGTGCCCGCCACAACTTGAGGCGCAGGCGGGCTACATCCACGCGCTCCGATGAGGTGCCGATGCGTTTGATGGCGTCCGTGCCCTGCCCGAACCAGTTGACGCCAAAGTCCGTCGTGAACAGCAGATCAAATCCCAGCGATTTCGCCAGCGCCGTTAGCACCTCGTCATAATCGCCCTGCGGATACGCCAGCGCTTTGATGGGCACACCCAAGTTTTGGTGCAGCAACCATTTAGCCTTCGTCCAGTCATCGGCGATCCGCTTTAGCGTCACGACAGGGTTGGGCGACTTGCTCAACAACGCCGTCAACGAGCAATGCAGCGCGTAGGCGTGGACACCGACTTCCATCACGCCGCTGTCCACCATTTCCCGCAACTGTGTCCAAGTCAAGTGATGGGGCGCATTCACTTTGCCGACGACCTGAAAGATGACGCCGTGATAGCCATAGCGTTTCAACAGCCGGTAGGCGTAAGTGTAAACGCCTTCGTAACCGTCGTCAAAAGTCAACATGACAGCGGGGCACCCCAATCGCTCTTCGCCCTGCAAAAACTTTTGCAGTTCCGCCAGCGTCAGCGTTTTGAAGCCGTTTTGCTGCAGCCAACGCAGGTGGGCTTCAAAAACAGCGGGCGTTGTCGTCATCGCGTTAGTCGGTATCGGGGCGATGTCGTGGTAGCAAAACACAGGCACGCCCGCTCGCAACGCTGCGCCCCGCCACATCCCCATCGCTGCCAGCAACCCACTGGCGATGACAACGCCGCAAACGAGACTGACCACTGAACGACGCATCCCTTTCCCCCCTCTTGTGCGTGCGTCGTGGCTGCTTGGGGCTGCATGGGTTTTTGCGGCTTGCGCTCCACGATCCTGAGCGTCAAACGCGCTTGATGGTTCCGGGCGCCGTTGCCCCCCTTGCCTTCACGCCGGCACACTAACGCCTTCACCCGTCTGCGCGGCTTGGTAAGCGGCGATGACGACCGCCAAACTTTTGCGCCCCTCTTCGCCACTGGTCAACGGTGTTTTGCCGTCACGGACGCATTCGCCGAAGTGGCGAATTTCGTTGACGAAACTGTCCTCGTTGGGCAGCGGGATTTGCACGAACTTGCCCTGTCCTTCGGGCAATTTTTCGCTGGCGACGAACAACCCGCCGACATTGTGCAAACTGCCATCCGTCCCGTAAAGCCATAGCAACTCATACCACGGCGCTGTCGGCGCGGCGTAAGCCGTCCAGGTGCAGGTCAGTTCACCGATGGCGCCGTCGGCGAACTCAAAAATCGTCACCGACGCCGCCTCCACTTCGTCGCTGAAGCGTTCGGGCACGAGGGTTTGCCGATGCCACACCCGCACGATGTCACCGACGATCCAGCGCAAAATGTCCACACGGTGGATGCCCGAACCGATAAGGACGCCGCCGCCTGCTGTCGCTTTGCGCCAAAGCCAATGGCGGTCGTTGACGCGGACGAACTGGTTGTGGTCGGCGCGCGCCAAAAAGAGGCGCCCCAAAATGCCTTGCTCCACCAACTCCTTCGCCTTACGGTAAACGGGCATGTAACGCTCGTTGTGCGCCACCATCAAGATGACGCCCGCTTTTCGGGCGGCAGCGATCATTGCGTCGGCGTCGTCCAGCGTGTTGGCGATGGGTTTTTCCACGAGCACATGTTTGCCCGCTTCGGCGGCAGCGATGGCAACTTCGGCGTGCAAGTGATGAGGCAAACAAATGTCAACAGCGTCCACATCGTCGCGGGCAAGGACTTGACGGTAGTCGGTCGCTACAACTGTCGCCCCCAATTGCTGCGCCCGCTCTTCTGCCAACTCTTTGCGCTCATCGCAGCAGGCGACGACTTCAAACAAGTCAGGTGACTGCAAGTAACCCCGGGCGTGCGCCTGCGAGATACCGCCGCAACCGATGAGCGCCACGCGAATGCGTTCTGCCATCGCGAGCACCTCCTACACCGGTCTTCGCCCGCGTTGCAAGTCCCCTTTACGCGGGGTTGTCGTCAGCGATGCGTTCGGGCTTTTGCCGCTTCCATAAGCCCCTGCTTCGTATAGAATGGGTCGTCGGGCTCAAGGGGTAAGGTGACAGGCTGTTGGGTGATGGCGGACTTGTAGATGGCGGTCGCCAACTCCACCGACCGACGCCCCTCTTGTCCGTCCACGACGGGACGACCGCCTGTCTTGACGGCGTGCAAAAAGTCGCCGACGACGGCGGCGTGTCCGCCATGTTCAGGACGGGGAATTTGTCGCAGCCATCGGTCCAACTCATCTTGGTAGTGCGGGTCAACGGCGTTCAGCCGCCACGGTAAGGCGACCGAACCCAACTCGCCGTAAAGGGCGATGCGATACTCTTCGGGGTGCGTCGCAGTGCTGGCAGCGAGTGAGCCCAGCGCACCGTTGACGAAGCGCACGACGGCGACCGCCGCATCCTCGGTTTCAATCTCGTGGGCGAAAACGCCCATTTCCGCCGTGACCCGCGCTGGCGCACCCATTAAGCCCAGCACGAAGTCCAAGTGATGGATGGCGTGATTGAGCACAGAGCCGCCACACTCGCGTTCCCAAGTGCCCCGCCACCAGATGCGGAAATAATCCGCCGTCCGCCACCAGAAAGAAACCATGTGCACAAGGATGGGCTTGCCCAACTTGCCGGAGTCCAAGAGGGCTTTCATCCGCAAAAATTCAGGGGTGAACCGCCACTGAAAGACGACGCCCAAAACACGCTCCGCTTCAGCGGCAGCGGCGATCATACGGTCCGCTTCATCCAAACTACAGCACATCGGCTTTTCCACAAGGACATGTTTACCCGCTTGCAACGCAGCGATGGCTAACTCGGCATGGTTGAACGGGGGCGTGCAGATACTGACGATGTGGATGTCGTCACGGCGCAGCAAACCTTCGGGGTCGCGATACCACGCTTCGGCGCCGAACTGTTCAGCGCGCTCTTGGGCTCTCCGCTCGTCCATATCCGCAAAGGCGACAAGGTGGCAGTCGTCGCTGAACGCCAGCCACGCGCTGGCGTGGGCGCCTGCGATGCCGCCGGCACCGATGATGCCGATACCCCATCGTTCCATGCTCCGTCCCCCCGTGATGCGGCAGGGTGTCAACCGCCCCAAAATGGTAACGCTGTCGTCAGGGTGACGCGAAGCCGCTTTTTGCCGCGAGGCGATGTCAAGATGCGGGCTGTCGTGCAACGCGTGACACAAGCGTGGGTGCAGGTGGACGGGCGGGAAGTTGCCCGCATTGGCACGGGCGTCTTGGTCTTCGTCGGCGTCGGACAGCGAGACACTGAGGACGACGCCCGTTACTTAGCGTCCAAAATCGCACACCTGCGTATCTTTGAAGACGCGGAGGGCAAACTCAACCGCTCACTGTTGGAGGTGGGCGGTGCAGCGTTGATCGTCTCCAACTTTACTTTGTATGGCGATTGCCGCAAAGGGCGGCGCCCCTCCTTTACCGATGCCGCACCGCCTGCGCACGCCCAAGCGCTTTACGAACGGTTTTGCGCGTTGCTGGCAGAGGAAGGTGTGCCGGTGCAAACAGGGGTTTTTCAAGCCCACATGTCGGTCGGCGCGGTCAACGACGGACCCGTCACCCTGCTGCTGGACAGCCAGCGGCAATTTTAACACCGCACCGTCCCAGAGCACCTTTTACAGGGGAGTCAAAGCGGGGGCAGTTCGCCGACAAGGCGCTGAACGAGGGCGGTCAGTTCGTCGTCGCTAAAGTAGCGAATTTCCAAGACGCCCCCTTTGCGCCCTCGGCGTAAGCGCACCGGTGTCTGCAACCGCTCTTCTAACAGCGATTGGAGAGCAAGGATGTGGGGGTCAAGTTCGGCGCGGCGGCGGTGCGGGCGAGTCAAACGCCGAACGAGCGCCTCAGTTTGCCGAACAGACAAATGGTGCCGAACGACCGTTTGGAACGCCTCCACCATGACGCCTTCATCCGGCGCCCCCAGCAGGGCGCGGGCATGCCCCTCAGTGATGACCCCTTCACGCAAGGCGTTTTTGATAGGTTCGGGCAAGTGCAGCAGCCGCAAGGTGTTGGCGACGGCGGCGCGGCTTTTTCCGACGCGCCGGGCGACTTCTTCTTGGGTAAACCCAAATTGCTCTATCAGGGCGCGGTAGGCGTGGGCTTCTTCCAACGGGTTCAAATCCTCCCGCTGCAGGTTCTCAATCAGGGCTAAAGCGAGCATCTCTTCATCGCTGCATTGGCGGACGACGGTCGGGATCTCCGTTAAACCTGCCCGTTGCGCGGCACGCCAGCGGCGCTCGCCGGCGATGAGTTCGTAGCGACCGTCTTTGAGGCGGACGACGACCGGCTGCAACACACCGTGCGCCTTGATAGATGCCGCTAAAACTTCCAGTTCATCGTCCCGAAATTCTTGACGGGGCTGAAAAGGGTTGGGTTGAATGAGATGAACCGGCACCATGGTCACCGTTTCTGTCGGTGTCATCGGTTCCGTTCGCTCGGTAGGGATCAGGGCATCCAAACCCCGTCCCAACCCGCGCCGCCGCATGGTTCTTCACCTCAGCCAGGTGTCACTGCCCCGCCCTTTATTGTAGCGCTGTTTGGGCGCTACTTCCCGACTCCTGACACCACACCGCCAGTTTACACCGCTGGAGGTGAAGTGCGATGAAGACGAGGGCACCAAACGACGACGACATTGCGGCGCTGCAACGCCTGTTGGAGCAAGCGCGCCAAGAAGCCCAACAGTTGGCGTCGGCGCTGGCGGAAAGTTGGGACGAACTGACTTTGCTTTACAACTTGGCGGAGGGACTGCGCGGCATTTTGGAAGTAGACAAAGCCGTCCGCTTAGCGCTGGAACAGGTAATGGCGGTCATCACCGTAGAAGGTGCCGGCGTGCTTTTACGCGACGAAAGCGGCGAATGGCAGGTGCGTTTGGCGCTCTGCCCGACCGACCGGGACAGGTGGCTGCACAGCCCTTTGGGGCGCGCCGTCGCCGTTGAAGCGCTCCGCCGGCGGCGCGGGTTCATTGTCAACGATCTCGCCGACCACCCGCAATGGGGAGAAGTCGCGAAAACCTTCGGCGTTCGCAATCTTGTGGCGGTGCCGCTCAATCCTGACGGACATGCCCCCGGCGCCTTGTTAGCCTGGAACAGCCTCACCCGCGACGCCTTCACCGCTGGCGAGTTGAAACTGCTCTCAACAGTTGCCGCGCAGACCAGCGGGGTCATTGAAAGCGCTTACCTGTTCCAGCAATTGCGCGAATCCTTTCAG
The DNA here is from genome assembly GCA_002898575.1 of bacterium HR17. Lineage (NCBI taxonomy): Bacteria > Candidatus Fervidibacterota > Fervidibacteria > Fervidibacterales > Fervidibacteraceae > Fervidibacter > Candidatus Fervidibacter japonicus. The sequence continues at coordinate 17,231 of BEHT01000023.1, read as the reverse complement.
GGGTTTATCTCCTCGTTTGCGACGGCGGTGGACGCTAAATCGCGATGGACAGCCGGTCACTCCCATCGTGTAACCCATTACGCCCTTTGGTTGGGCGAACACATCGGTTTGGAGAGGGCTTACTTGGAAAAGGTGCGGTTAGCAGGGTTGCTGCACGATGTCGGCAAAATCGGTGTGCCCGACGCGGTGCTGGATAAGCCAGGACGGTTGACCGACGAAGAGTTCGCGATCATCAAACGCCACCCCGAGGAAGGTTACCGTATCCTCAGCCCTATCCGTCAACTGCGGGGTGACATTTTGGACGGCGTGCTCTATCATCATGAACGCGTCGACGGCAAAGGTTACCCGTTCGGATTGGTCGGGGACGAAATTCCCTTCATGGGCAGGCTTTTAGCCGTTGCGGACGGTTTTGACGCTATGACCAGCGACCGCCCTTATCGGGCAGGCATGCCCAAGGAGAAAGCGTTGGCGATTTTGGCTGAAGGCGCCGGCACGCAATGGGACCGTGATTTAGCGTTAGCGTTCGTGGAACTTATGGGCAACCGTCCTGTTCTGCAGAATCTGCCAGAGGAGGCGCTACTTTGACAGGGCAGGAACCACTGTTCACGCCCGACGAAGTGCGACGGCTCAAACGGCTACGGCGTATCGTCATTATGGGAGCAGGCGTTTTGAGCCTGCTGGTCTGTTTGGGTTTGGTGGCTGGCTTCTTTACCGCCGCGCCTAAACCCCGTCAGGACGCCCACCACCGCCCTAACGCTCCCGACATCGCTTGCCGCCGATGCCATGAGTTCGGGACAGGCGGACCCTTAATGCCGCATCGCCCTTTCCCCCACTGCACCTTTTGTCATCACCCCCGCCCTTAAGGGACGGCGCTCGGTTACGCTCGCCCGCTCGTGAACAGCCGCGCTAACGCGATAAGGACAACGGCACCGATGGTGGCTACCGCGATGCTCCCGACAAACCCTGCCGTTCCCCGAACACCCAGCAGTCCGAACAAGAGCCCGCCCACAAAAGCACCGACAAGCCCCAAAATAATGTTACCCAGCAACCCCTGCGAACGCCCCGTCAGTTGTTCGGCAAGCCAGCCTGCGATCAAACCGACCAAAATCCAAGCGATAATCCCGCCCGGTTGCAACTGCATCTCACAACACCCCCTGAATTTGCCCTGCGGCAGCGACTCGGAGGGCGCGTCTCTTGACGCGCCGATTGCTCTCTCTGCGGCGGCTCAGAGAGCCGCCCTCCGACCACGCCTTCAACACTCGGAGGGCGCATCTCCTGATGCGCCGCTTCTCGGCGGCTCAGAGAGCCGCCCTCCGAGCAAGCCTTCAACATTCGGAGGGCGCGTCTCCCGATGCGCCGCTTCTCGGCGGCTCAGAGAGCCGCCCTCCGACTAAAACACAGCACTTCCGATGTTTCAACACTGCCTTTTTATGCCATGCAGCCGCGCCCCACACAGCAGATAAGAAGGAATTTAAGGAAAAGCAAGCATCAACGCTGCCTGACGGTCCGCCGCTTCCTCATCAAAATCTCTCGTCCGTTGACCTTGACATCGCCCCGCCTCCCTGACACAATTACCCTTGCTTTGATGCAGTGTTATATAACACCGATACAGAGGGCGGGACGGCTGTGCGTGTGAATTGGAACAGCGGCGTGCCGCGCTTTGAGCAGGTCAAGACTATTATCCGTCAGTTCATCGCCGAGAACGGGCTGGGTATTGGTGCGCCTTTGCCGTCTGAACGGGAGTGGGCACAGCGGCTGCGGGTCAGCCAAATGACGGTCAATCGGGCGCTGAAGGAGTTAGAACGCGAGGGCGTCATCACCCGTCTGATCGGCAAAGGGACTTTCGTCCTCAAGACCCCTTCCGCTCCGGCACCCCGTCACTCCCTTATCTTGGTCTTCCCGCTTGCCGAGGTCGCAACTTTGACGACCCAGAACATTTACTATGGTCCGATTTTGCAGGGCATTTTGAGCGTGTTGGCTGAAACGGGTTGCTTGGTGCAGTTTTGGACGATGGGCTTTGATCAATTGCGCGTCATCCCGCCAGAAGTGCTGACCTCACGGGCGTTGTTAGTGTTCGCCCCTTTTGAGGACGCTCGCCCTGTCTTGGAGCAATGGTGGACGGCAGGCGTGCCCTTCGTCGTCATCGGCGCATCGTGGCAAGACGCCGCGTTTCCCTGCGTGGACACCGACAACCTCGCCGCTGCCCGGCAGGTTGTGGACTTCCTCGTCGGTATGGGGCACCGCCGTATCGCCTTGCTGGCAGGGCGCCGAATCGCCCCCAACAGCCGCGACCGGTGGAACGGATTCCTCGCAGCGATGGAAGAACACGGCTTGTCCGTGCCACCAGAGTGGCTGATAGAGTCCGAATCGCCTTCCGCTCTCCCTCCAACGGTTCAGGAACGGTTACGCGCTCTTTTAAGGAGCAAGGTTCGCCCGACAGCGCTGTTTGCGGCAGGCTACTACTTGGCGGCGGAAGCACTGCGCTTGATCAAACACGAGGGATGGCGTGTGCCGGAAGACCTCTCCCTTGTCGCCTTTGATGACCCGCCGTCGGCGAGTTATTTGGAGCCACCTTTGACGACGGTGCGGCAACCGCTGGTGGAATTGGGGCGGCGGGCAGTCTTCAAGTTGCTCTCGTTGCTGGAAGGGCAAATCCAGCCGGCAGTAGAGAAACTGTCGGTGGAGTTAGTCATCCGGGCGAGCGTCACCTCGCCCCTAACCTCTGATGGAGGTGTTCGCTATGTCTCGTCTCAACAAGCCGTCTAGGGCGTTTACCCTCATTGAGTTGCTCGTGGTGATTGCGATCATCGCCATCTTGGCGGCGATCTTGTTCCCCGTGTTCAGCCGCGCCCGAGCCAAGGCCCGTCAAACGATGTGCCTGTCCAACCTGCGTCAGATCGGCTTAGCCGCGATGCAGTATGTGCAGGACTACGACGAAAACTTCCCGCCTTACCAGCAAAATGTTTGGGTGAACATTCCCGAATGCGGCGGCACCGTTTTCGTCTCCATGGGCTACTTGGGGCTGTTGCAGCCTTACTCCCGCAACACCCAATACAGCCAATGCCCGGATGCCAAGCGTCTCGTTTCCACCAACCCCTGCCACATAAAGCGGTTTTTGGAAATTGAAGGGCGCATCGGTTACGGGATGGCGTATCCTGTGCCCGGCGTCGGTTCCAATTTAGCCGTCATCCAAGAACCCGCTAACCATGTCGCTTTTATGGACGCTGTTCCGACAGGCACATCTTCTCGTCCCCTCTATGACCAATCAGGCATCTATCTCAACCATGTGACGACACCCTTTGGCAACAACCAAGTGAGTGGCAACATTACCGCTTTCCACTCAGCGCCTGAACCGCGCCATGTAGAGATGGTCAATACGACCTTCTGCGACGGGCATGTGAAGGCGCTGCCGATGGAGAAGGTTTACGGCGTTCGTTGCGCCCCTGCTGACCCGCGCGTAACGACGCCGGCTTGTAACACCCTCAGCCTTAGCCCGTCGCAATATCCCGAACTGTGGCAAATGTGGCGGTAGGGTGTCATCCTTGCTGCCAGACGCAAAAATCAAGTCGGGAGGTGTCTTGCCATGCGTCGGTCTCAAAAGTGTCGTCGCTGCTCTCGCTTGCACCTTGATGCGGGCTTCACTTTTTTGCGGCGGCTCAAGAGAGCCGCCCTCCGAAGCGCTCGCTCGCACCTTGATACGGGCTTCACCCTCATTGAGTTGCTCGTGGTGATTGCGATTATCGCCATCCTGGCGGCGATCTTGTTCCCCGTGTTCGCCCAAGCGCGGGAAAAGGCGCGACAGGCGAGCTGTCTCAGTAACCTGCGGAATGTCGCGATGGCGCAAGCCCAATATGTGCAGGACTACGATGAACTCCTCAATCGCATCCGCGGTCGGTGGGTCCCTCAAGGTGTCAAGTGGGCTTTTGGTGCCCAAGATATGCTTGCTGCCTACATTCGCAACGATGCCATCTGGAAATGTCCCAGCGATTCCATCCCTCGCGACGATTGCGACGCTTCCTTCGGTTACCCCATCAGTTACTCGTTCACCAACTTCCAGAGCAATTGGGACGACGGTCCTTCGGGCACTGCGACTTTCGGGCTACATGCCTACTCCACCAACACCGCTGATTGGGAAGTACGCTCCAAAGGTCTTCCCGAAATCGGTGCCCCAGGCGACACCATCGCCATCTTTGAACTTTGGACGACCGCCAGTTACAGCGAGGGTTTTGCCTACTGGCGCTGGGATGTCCGCAACATCGCCGACCCTAATTGGCCTGACGCCCCTAACTACTTCGTTTTCACTTGGTGCTCCGGTAAGCCTAACCAAGCGCAGATGACCATCGGCGCCCACGCTTTACAAACGAACTTTACCTTTGTAGACGGGCATGTCAAAGCCATGCCGCGTCGGCAAACGATGCCTTGGCCGTGGACGCCTTCCGCCATTCAGCAGCGAGCGGCTGCCGGACAGTCCAACCGCAACCTGCTGCATTGGAAGGTCAGCGGCAACTATGCGCCGTCTTACAAGTGAGGTGGGGGGCGATGGATCGTTCCACACTAAAACTCGTCGGCGCTGTCCTTTTAGCGGCGCTTGCGATCGCTCTGGCAGTTTTCTCGGCTTGGCGCTCTCTGCGCCCTCAGGGGCAAGCCGTCGGGAGCTTGGGTTACTTGGGTTCGGAACGGGAAGAGGCTTTGAAGACCGCTCCCAAGGCGGCGCCACAGAGTGAGCGCCGTTGATCGCGAAGGCGCTGAAGGGCTAAGACGCTTAGCGCGGCGGAACCCTTTCTATCCCGCCCAAGTAAGGGCGCAACGCGTCGGGCACGACAACTGTGCCGTTGGGTTGTTGGTAGTTCTCCAGCACTGCCGCCAATGTGCGCCCGACGGCGACGCCCGAACCGTTCAGGGTGTGGGCGAAGCGGGGTTTAGCGCCCCGCGTCGGACGGTAACGCAGGTTCATCCGCCGCGCCTGGAAATCTTCACAATTGCTGCACGACGAAATTTCCAGCCACCTGTTCATGCCCGGCATCCAGACCTCAATGTCGTAGGTTTTCGCCGCTGAAAAACCCATGTCGCCGGTGCACAGCAAAACGACACGGTAAGTCAGCCCCAACCGGTCCAACACGCGGCAGGCGTCTTGCACCATGCTCTCCAGTTCGTCGTAACTTTGCTCAACGGTCGTGATTTTGACCAACTCCACCTTGTTGAACTGGTGGACGCGGACGACACCTTTGATGTCCTTGCCCGCTGCACCGGCTTCGCGCCGAAAACATGCCGAGTAACTGACATACTTCAGCGGCAACGCGTCGGCATCCAAAATCTCTTCACGGTGCAGGTTGGCGACGGATACTTCGGCGGTCGGGATGAGCCACAAGTTATCGCGCTCGCAGTGATACATTTCCTCGCCGAATTTGGGCAGTTGACCCGTCCCTTCCAAGCAGTAGGGCTTGACGAGGAAGGGCAGAAAGACCTCGGTATAGCCGTGCTCGCGCGTGTGTAAGTCCAGCATGAAGTTGATGAGCGCCCGCTCCAGCGCAGCGCCTAAGCCGCGCAAGCCGTAAAAGCGTGAGCCAGACAACTTCACACCGCGCGCAAAATCAACGATGCCCAACCGCTCACCGATTTCCCAGTGGGGCTTTGGCTCAAAGTCAAAGGTGCGGGGCTCACCGACCGTACGCACGACTCGGTTGGCGGTTTCGTCGCTGCCGACAGGCACGCTCTCATGTGGCAGGTTGGGCACGAACAGCAGCGCTTGTTCCAGTTCCCGCTCCACTTCCCGCAGTTCCCTGTCCAGTTGGTTGATGCGGTCGCTGACTTGCCGCATTTCTTCCCGCAGCGCCGTCGTGTCCTTGCCCTCTTTCATCAGCATGCCAACTTCTTTGGACACGACATTCCGCCGGTGCTTGAGCGCTTCAACCTCGGCGATGATGTGACGGCGCCGTTCGTCCAGCGCCACGATGCGGTCAATCAGCGCGTCGTAGTTGTCACCGCGCGTCCGCAAGCGCTCTTTGACAAACGCCGGTTGCTCCCGCATAAGCCGCAAATCCAACATCGCACATCACCGTTTTGCGTTACCTTTTGCGTTCTGTCTCTTTGCGTCGTTCAAAGAGCGACAACGCCGCTGAGACGATACTTATCGGTCACTGCCTTTTCCCCGCCGTTTTTTGCGCCAACTCCAATGCTTGGCGGTAGTAGTGCTCATAAGCCGCCCAATCGCCTCGTCGGCGAGCGTTTTCTGCTTGCAGCAATGCCTTGACGAGTTGGCTTTCCGAGGCTTGCTCAGGGCGAGGTGAGGGAGGAGGTGATGAAGGTGCGAACGATGGGGCAGGAGCGCCTGCGAACCGATGATCGCCGATGGGTTGCCCAAACAGTTGCCGCAGCGCATCCCAAAGGTCGGTGCCCATCGCGACGCGTTTGCCCGTCGCGACGATGACCCGTTTGAGTTCGGGCAACTTCGTCTGCTCCGCTTGCAGATACAACGGCTGCACAAACAGCAACGAGTTGCCGAGGGGTAAGACGAACATGCTGCCCCACACGACGCGCGACCCGACTTGGTTCCACAGGTTCAGCTGCTGCGAGATGACAGGATGGGCGTTGATGCGGGCACTGACCAGTTGCGGTCCATCCACTAACCGACCACGCGGGAAGCGGTAGACAAACAGTTCACCGTAGCGGTCGTAATCGCAATGGGCAACCATCCACGCGACCAAGTTGCGCCGCTCAATCGGGGTGAAGGGCAATAGCAGCAGAAAGCGGTCTTTGCCGTCGTCGGGCGAACGCATGACGATGTAATAGGGGCGCATCGGCGGTGCTTGCTCACCGGCTTCCGCTACCGTCCGTTGCTCGCGGGCGATCTCCCATGCGTCTTCGTTTTGGTAAAACTGGTCGGGGTCGGTCATGTGGTAGCGGCGCAGCAGTTGCGCTTGGGCATAAAACAGCGCCCGCGGGTAGCGAATGTGGGCTTTGAGCGCGTCCGGCATCGCCGCACGGGGACGAAATAGTTCAGGGAACGCGCGGCGGTAAACCCGCAGAATAGGGTCGCGCTCGTCAAAGGCGTAAAAGTGCATCCGCCCCGTGTAAGCGTCCACCGTCACTTTGACGGCGTTGCGTAAGTAGTTGACGGGCACAAAGGGGGACAGGGGCTGCGAGTAGGGGAATTGGTTAGTTGCCGTGTATGCGTCCACCATCCAAACGATGCGCCCCTCAGGCGTGATGACGGGATACGGGTCAGGGTCAATGAGCAGAAAGGGCGCAATGGCTTGAACGCGGTCTAACACGCGCCGATACATCAGCAACCGTGTGTCAGGGCGGATCGCCGTCGTCAGCAGCAAGTTGAGGTCGGTGAACCGTGCCGCAAACAACAACCGCCGCCACCATGACCCAATGGGCACACCCGCGTCGGCGGTGTAGGTCGTCGTCTGCCAACGCTGTTGCCCTTCCAGCGGGTAGTCAAATTCGGGTTCGCTGGTGCGCACCAGCACATAGTCAGGCACAGGTACCAATTGCGTCGGCTCCGAGGACGGCGGAGGCGCGTTGCTCGTGGCTTCAGGCGTGCCTTCCGGGGGTGTCGGTGTGGGTGACGGAGGGGGTTGACCTGCAGGGATGGCGGGATTCGCCGCCGGGGCGCGGGCTTGCTGGGCGGATGGACGGCGCACAAACGGCTGCCGTTGCAACCGCTCCTCGGGAAACACGAACTCACCGAAGTAAACTTGCGGGTAGCGCAGGCGGAACGGGGCAGCAGGCGCTATTTGAGGCGGAATGTCCTTGATGAAATAGTTGGGGGCACCTTCCCCCGTGAACTCGTTCACGGGCAACACGACGACGCCGTACCCGTGCGTGTAACGCAAGCGTTCGTTGACCCACCGACGCAAATCGGGTGGCAAAAACAACTCCCGCGTTCCGATGGCGACTTGGCGCAGCCGCCCATTGATGATGTAACGGTCGTAGTCCACGCTGGAAAAGCCGTAGTAGCCCCGCAGCGCTTGCGTTTGGTTGAGGTAGTCCAGCAGCGGTTCAATGTCCCACAACCGCACATTGTCCAGCGCACTCAAGTGCTGGCGCAATTCGTCTGGAGTCGGCACGGGGTCGCCAGGGTGCGACGCTTCTTTGACACCGTCCAAGCCGTAGGCGAAGCGGGTCATCTGGATGTTGTAGCGCAGAAAGCGCCGCTCAATCGTCCGCTCGTTGGGCACGACGACGAAGGCTTGCAGTGTGGCAGGTAACACCACGCGCCCGCCCACCCATACCAGCACGATCGCCAACGCGACCCACCGCAACGGGCGCAAGTCACCCGTGCGCATCAGCCACAGACAAACGCCTGCGCCCGCAAGCGTCGCTAAAGTCAGCGTCCAATAACCAGGCAAAGTCCCGTAAACATCGCTGAACCCGGCGCCGAACACGACACCGCGCTTAGACAGCAAAATGCCGTAGCGCCCCAGCCATTGTCCAATGGCTAACACGAATAGGAACGCTGCCGTGACGGCTAACAAGGGGCGCGCCGCAAACGCAGGCGCTTCCATCCCTGTCTCCTCAAACCGCAGCAACTCCTCGTAGCGCAACCGCAGCAACATGCCGATCAACCCGAATAGCAACCCGAAAAAGGTGAAGGTCACCAGAAAGCGCCCGAAAGGTAAGCGGAACGCGTAGAGGCTGACATCGTGTCCGAAAATGGGGTCGGCGATGCCAAAGGGTTGAGCGTAAAGGAAGTGGACGAGGTGCACCCACCGCCCGCTGGCAATCAAACCTGCGACGATTGACAAACCGAGGCTGCCCCATAGCGCCCAGCGGTCAATCGCTGCATCCACGAGCACCTTGTCCATGTCATCAAACAGTTTCGCCCGCAGCGGCATCGGCACGCGAGTCGCAGCGCCACGCGCAAGGTAATAGGGCAAGTAAACGAGGGCGAAAAACCATGCCCCGCACAAGACAAACAGCGCGGTGCGCAAGACCATGATGCGCACGAAGACAGCCCTGTAACCTTCTGAGGCAAACCAAAGCCCTTCCGCCCAAAGGCTGAGCAGTTTGAGCGTCAGCAGGAACGCAACGCCGACGCCGATAAGTGCTACAAGGACTTTTTGGCTCCGCTCCAAGATGCGATGCCCCCTTGCATGGCGTGCCCCCTGACGGAGTTTGTCATCGGTGCTTGCCCATCGTCCAAATTTTGCCACGCTGTAGCCCACCATCACGGCACGGTGCAAAACTTTTTGCAGGGGGCTCAGGGCACATGTCGGGGGCATCCGGCTTTGAGTCCCAGCACGCTGGGAAAAACGCGCCTGACCTAAAACGCCCACGGCGCACGAAGGAGGCACATCTATGCCGGAACGCATCTTCATCGGGGTCGCTTGGCCTTACGCCAACGGACCGCTGCACCTGGGACACATCGCGGGCGCTTACTTGCCTGCCGACATTTTCGCCCGCTACCATCGGCTCAAGGGCAACGAGGTCGTCATGATTTCGGGCTCGGACGCACACGGCGCGCCCATCACGCTCCAAGCAGACAAAGAGGGCGTGTCGCCGCGCGACCTGTTTGAGCGCTACCATCGGCTCTTTTTGCAAGTCTGGCAGCAGTTCGCCATCTCCTTTGACCTTTACACCCACACCGACACCGAAAACCATCACCGCATTGCGCAAACGATGTTCCTGCGGCTGAAAGAGCGGGGCTACCTCATCACGCAGAAGCAGCTGCAGATGTATTCCGAGGCGTCGCGACGGTTTTTACCCGATCGGTATGTCATCGGCATTTGCCCCCACTGCGGTTACGAACGGGCACGGGGCGACCAATGCGAAAAGTGCGGGGCACTGCTGGAGCCGACACAACTGCTCAACCCCAAAAGTTTACTGGACGGAACGACCCCTGTCCTGCGGGAGACGGAACACTTTTTCCTGAACCTGCCCGCCTTTGAGGAACGGCTCCGACGCTATGTCGCCGAGCACGAGCCCCTTTGGCGCCCGAATGTCTACCGTTTCACCCACAACTATTTGGCGCAGGGGTTACAGCCCCGCCCCATCACCCGCGACTTGGACTGGGGCATCCCCGTCCCTGTCGCGGGCTTTGAGGGCAAAGTGCTCTATGTCTGGTTTGAAGCCGTCATCGGCTACCTGTCGGGCACGATTGAGTGGGCGCGCCTTCAGCGCGCCGATGGACGCGGGACGGGCGATGAGTGGAAGGTGTTTTGGTATGACCCAGCGACCCGCAGTTATTACTTCATCGGCAAAGACAACATCCCGTTCCACACGCTCATTTGGCCTGCCGAACTGATGGGCGCGGAACGGTTGAGTGAAGACGACGGTGCCGTCACTTTTGTCTTGCCTTACGATGTGCCCGCCAACGAGTTTTTGAACCTTGAGGGCGATAAGTTTTCCACCTCCCGCCACTGGGCGGTATGGGCGCACGATGTCGCAACGCGTTTCAACCCTGACGCGTTCCGTTACTACCTGACCGCCATCGCGCCTGAGACCGCCGACACCGAATTCACTTGGGCGGATTTTGTCCGACGCAACAACGATGAACTCGTCGGTTGGTGGGGCAACTTAGTCCATCGCGCTTTGACCTTCACCGCCCGTAACTTTGACGGGCGCGTGCCGTTCCCGTCGGCACTGACCGACCGCGACCGCGCCGTTGAACGCCATGCCGAAGAAACGCTGATGACCGTAGATCAACTACTGAGCACCTGCAAATTCAAGCGGGCGCTGGCGGAAGCGATGGAGTTCGTGCGAACGCTCAACCGCTACTGGGACGAACAACAACCGTGGCAAACGATCAAGACCGATAAGGAGCGCACCGCCACCGTTTGCTATGTGACGCTGCGGGCAATTGACACGCTGAAAGTGATGCTGACACCCTTCATGCCCTTCACCTGCGAACGGTTGCATCACATGCTCGGTTACGACGGCAACCTCGTCGGCGAGTTCGCAGTGCAAGAGATCGCAGAGACGACCCGCACGCATTGGGTTTTGCGTTATCGTCCCGCAAGGGGGGCACCGCAATGGCAACCGAGCGCGCTACCTCCAGGGCAACCGTTGCGGGACATCGCCCCGCTGTTCGCCAAACTGGACGAGAAAGTTGCTGAGGAAGAACGGGCAAAGTTGGGCAAGCCGAGCGGGTGAACCCAAGACGGTTCCTGCGTGTTACCAGCGGCGTTACGATGGGCTGCTGGGCTTTTCGCTAACCCTCTGAGGTGCCCCACCGCTGCTGAAAGCGCTTTTCTTGCCCGCCAACTCGGCGGAAGCCTTTGTCGCTCACCGAGCAACTCGCTGTTTTTCGTCACTGTCAATTGAGCAGCCATCGGTTTAGTGTTGAATAATGAGGTTCGGTCGGAGGGTGCCTCTCGGAGAGCGCCTCTTCGGAGGGCGGCTCTTTGAGCCACCACATCTCGGCGCGTCAGAAGACGCGCCCTCCAAATGTTGAAGGTTCGCTCGGAGGGCGGCTCTTTTGAGCCGCCGAGAAGCGGCGCATCGGGAGATGCGCCCTCCGAATGTTGAAGGTTTTCTCGGAGGGCGGCTCTCTGAGCCGCCGAAAAATGGCGCATCGGGAGATGCGCCCTCCGAATGTTGAAGGTTCGCTCGGAGGGCGGCTCTTTTGAGCCGCCGAGAAGCGGCGCATCGGGAGATGCGCCCTCCAAATGTTGAAGGTTCGCTCGGAGGGCGGCTCTCCTGAGCCGCCGAAAAATGGCGCATCGGGAGATGCGCCCTCCAAATGTTGAAGGTTCGCTCGGAGGGCGGCTCTTTTGAGCCGCCGAGAAGCGGCGCATCGGGAGATGCGCCCTCCGAATGTTGAAGGTTTTCTCGGAGGGCGGCTCTCCTGAGCCGCCGAAAAATGGCGCATCGGGAGATGCGCCCTCCAAATGTTGAAGGTTCGCTCGGAGAGCGGCTCTCCTGAGCCGCCACATCTCGGCGCGTCAGGAGACGCGCCCTCCGAGGCACCGCTGAAAGGAAAACTCAACAAAGCATGCAGGAAAGAGATTGGCACCCAACCGCATGCCGAAAGCGACGAGCGTCAGTTGAACGCTGCCCGTTGCACAATTGAGAAACGCCGACCGCCATCGCTGTCGGCGGTCGTGACAGACGCACGGCTGCCTTTCACGGAAGGGTGTGCCACTGAAAAACCAATTGAGATTGAGGAGGCGACGCACGATGACGCAGATGCAAGCGGCACGACAAGGCATCGTTACCGAAGAGATGCGCATCGTCGCCCAAGACGAAGGCGTGGATGCGGAGTGGCTGCGGGAGCAAATTGCCAAGGGGCGGGTCGTCATCCCACGCAACATCAACCATCCCAACTACTACCCGATTGGCATCGGCGAAGGGTTGCGGACGAAGGTCAACGCCAACATTGGCACTTCCCCCGACCATGTGGACTTGGACGAGGAACTGCTTAAGGTGGAGGTGTGCGAGCGCTACGGCGCTGACACCATCATGGACTTGAGCACCGGCGGCGATTTGGACTTTATCCGCGTGACGATTTTGAACCGATGGCGCAAGCCACTGGGCACTGTGCCGATTTACCAAGTCGCATGGGAGTTGCTGCGGGAAGGCAAGTCCATCACCGAGATGGACCCTGAACACCTGTTTGAGGTCATTGAGCGCCAAGCCCGGCAGGGTGTGGACTATATGACGCTCCACTGTGGCGTCACACGGGAAGCGGTGCGCATTTTTGTCCAGCAAAATCGCACTTGTGGGATGGTCTCCCGGGGCGGGTCGTTGTTGGCGCACTGGATGGCACACCATCGGGCGGAGAACCCGCTCTATGAGCAGTTTGACCGCTTGCTGGACATCTGCGCCAAATACGATGTGACCATCAGCCTCGGTGATGGGCTGCGCCCTGGCGCCATCGCCGATGCCGGCGATGCCGCCCAGTGGTTTGAGAACTTCGTGCTGGGCGAACTGACTTTGCGGGCATGGGACGCCGGTGTGCAAGTGATGATTGAAGGTCCAGGGCATGTGCCCATCCATCACATTGACGCCCACATCAAGATGATGAAACGCCTTTGCTACGGTGCGCCCATTTATGTGCTGGGTCCACTGACTTGCGACATCGGCGCAGGCTATGACCACATCACGGGGGCGATCGGCGGCGCGATCGCCGCAGCAGCCGGCGCCGACTTTCTCTGCTACATCACGCCCGCGGAACATTTGCGATTGCCCGATCCGGAAGATGTGCGGCAGGGCATCATCGCGACGCGCATCGCTGCCCATTCGGGTGACATCGCTAAAGGTGTAAAGGGTGCGTGGGAGCGCAACTTGGAGATGTCCAAAGCCCGTTACCGACTGGATTGGGAGACGATGTTCGCCCTCGCTATTGACCCCGACAAAGCCCGCGAATACCGTCTGATGAGCGAAGACTACGAGAAAGGCGTCTGCACGATGTGCGGTGACTTCTGTGCCTATGTCAGTTCCATGAACACTGAACGCAAGACGCTGAAGGCGTTGGCAGAAGAGATGGCGCAAGGGGACGGGAACGACCGCAAACGCGTAGACCCCAAGGAAAAAGTCTTGCGCCACTTGCGGGAGAAGCTGGGGTCGCTGGTTTAGCCGTTTAGGGCAAAAAAGAAAAAGCGCCGACGCGGCGGGAGGGGGACCGCGCCGGCGAAAGGTCGGGAGGGAGTATGATGCGGCGTCGCCTTTTCAAAACCCTTTTTGTCTCCCGTCCACTATTATTAGACGCACCAAATCGCCATCGGTTTTGGGGGCAGCAGGTCACTCGACACCTTCCACCAGTTCCTCCTCCACCGCCAGTGCGGCTTCCAGTTGAATCTTAGCGCGCTCCTCAATCTTGGCGACGCGCCCGTCGCGAATCCAAATCACGCGGTCGGAAACATCCAACATTTTCAGGTCATGGGTCGCCGAGATGATGGTTACCCCTTTTTCCTCGTTGAGTTCCTTGAGCAACTGAATGATTTCCCGCCCTGTCTTGAGGTCCAAGTTCCCCGTCGGTTCGTCAGCGAGGATAATGGCAGGGTCATTGGCGAGGGCGCGGGCAATGGCGACGCGCTGCTGTTGACCACCAGATAACTCAAAGGGTTTGTGGTTCCAGCGCTCCGCCAATCCGACCCGCCGCAGCAACTCCATGCCCCGTTCCCGCCGTTCATCTTCGGGAACACCTGCGAAGATCATCGGCAAGGTCACATTTTCCAGCGCCGTCATGACAGGAATGAGGTTGAAAGTCTGGAAGATGTAGCCGATCGTGCGGCAGCGCAGCCACGCTAACTCGTAGGCGTCCAGTTGCGCAAGGTCCACTTCGTTGATGTAAACGCTGCCGGAAGTCGGCTTGTCCAGCCCGCCGATCATGTTGAACAGCGTGGATTTCCCTGACCCAGACGGACCCATGATGGAGATGTATTCGCCTCGCTTGATGTCCAGTGTCACACCCCGCAAGGCTTGCACTTCCACCTTGCCCATGTAGTAGACCTTGCGGACATCGCGGGTGCGAACGATGAACTCGGACACCTGCTCCATCACCGGCTCCAAGCGCTGAGCGGCATCTTGTAACCGCTCCCGCATCTCTCCGGTCGGTGGGGTCATCATTGGATCCAACGCCACCGTCGTCACCTCCATTTTGTGGGGTTTAAATTTCCGTCCGCAACGCGTCGGCGGCTTGGAGCCGAGCGGCGCGGAGAGCAGGGACGATCGCCGAGACAATGGATAAGACCACCCCCGCTACGACGGACACGACCAAGCACCCCAAGAACCCCAAACTACCGTCAGGGCTCTGAAAGCCCCACGCCATTTTACCCAACACGCCAAACCCGACACGCAAACCGCTCCACATCAACATCAGCAACGCACCAGCCAACGCCCCTGCCAGCGATCCGAACAACCCCATCAACGCCGCTTCAATGAGGAACATACGGACGATAAAGTCGTCCAGCGCCCCCAAGCATTTCATCGTCCCGATTTCCCGAAAGCGCTCTGTGACCGACATTAGCAAGGCGTTGATGATGCCGACGGAGCAAATCACAAAGCCCATCAACACCGACCACATGTAGCGGGCGCGCGTCGGGGCATCTAACTCTTGCCCAGCGGCTTTGGATGCCAATACCATCGTGAAAATCGCCATGAGGAAAGCGACCGAAAGAAAAACAGTGCTTGCGGTCACCAGCGACCGTCCCAACCGGATGGTGACATAGCGCCAACTAATGCGAAAGGCTTCACTCCATGGCAGCCGGATGCGCCGCCGAATTTCCTCGCGGGTTAACCCGAACGCCGTCATGTTGCTACGGGCGCGTGTCATGGAGAGTTCGCCTCCTCCCAACACACCAGGCGGCGCCGACGCAGTTGCGTCAGAAACTCTACCAACGATGCGAGGGCTTCCCGCCGCATCAATTGATAGCGCGCCGTCAAGCGGTCGGCAATGTCGCTGACGGTATGTTGCCCATCGCACAGTGACCATACCAGCGACCCAATTTCATCCAGTTCAATGCGCCGAATCAGCGGGCGACCGCTAAACCATCTGACCAAGCGGGCGACCCAGTCGTTTCGTCGCACAGTAATGAGCACCACACCGTCTCGCTCTTCCCACGCGACACCGTCCGCACGCAACGGGCGCACTTGCTGCCACTGTAGTTCTGTGTGGCGCGCGACCATTTTTTCAGCCAAAGGGCATCCCGTCCCTGTCGGGAACAGCGTGCTTTCAGGTCACTGACAGTTATCCGCTCCCTTAACATTGTGCCAACAACCGCAGCGGTCAGTCAAGCCCACCCGTCAAGCGGTCGTGGCAGAATTTATAGCGCTGCCTGCATGAACTCACACGGAGGTGTCCCGTCATGGCAGACCGCGCCTGGACGGGTCCGTTGGAAAAGATAGACGACTGCCGCTGGCGCATCCCGAAAAGTTACAAGCGCGAGATGCGCGTGGATGCCCTTTTGTATGCGACCGAAAAGATGTTAGACCACATCAAGCGTGACATGGCGTTGGAGCAACTGGCGAATGTCGCCACCCTCCCTGGCATCGTCCGTTACGCCATCGCCATGCCCGACATCCATTGGGGCTATGGCTTTCCCATCGGCGGCGTCGCAGCGATGGACACGGAAACGGGCGTTATTTCGCCGGGGGGTGTCGGCTACGACATCAACTGTGGCGTGCGATTGCTCCGCACCAATTTGACCTACGACGATGTGGAGCCTAAGTTGGAGGAACTGGTGGACACGCTCTATCACATGGTGCCGGCAGGCGTCGGTGCAGAAGGCGCCGTCGTCGTCAAATCCCGCGACGAGTTTGAAAAGGTGCTGGTGGAAGGGGCGCGGTGGGCGGTTTATCGGCGCAACTTCGGCGTCCCTGAAGACCTGGAGTGCATGGAAGAGTACGGCTGCATTGACGGCGCTGACCCCGACAAGGTAAGCAAACGGGCGGTTGAACGAGGCATGCCCCAACTGGGCACTCTGGGCAGCGGTAACCACTTTTTGGAAGTGCAGGTCGTGCAGGAAATCTACAACCCCCGCATCGCCCAAGCGATGGGCATTGAACAGGTCGGGCAAATCGTCGTCATGATTCACTGCGGTTCGCGCGGGTTTGGGCATCAAGTCTGTGACGATTACTTAGATGTCATGGAACTCGCCGTCCGCAAATACGGCATCTGGCTGCCCGACCGCCAGTTGGCGTGCGCGCCCTTTAAGTCACCGGAAGCCCAAAACTATCTCGGAGCGATGCGGTGTGCCATCAACTACGCCTTTGCCAACCGCCAGTGCATCACCCACAACGTCCGCAAAGCCTTTGAGAAAGTTTTCGGCACCAGTTGGGAGAAGTTGGGCATTCAAGTCGTCTACGATGTCGCCCACAACATCGCCAAAGTTGAAGAGCACGAGATTGACGGCGAAAAGAAAACGGTGGTCGTCCACCGCAAAGGAGCGACCCGCGCCTTCCC
Organism: bacterium HR17; assembly: GCA_002898575.1. NCBI lineage: Bacteria > Candidatus Fervidibacterota > Fervidibacteria > Fervidibacterales > Fervidibacteraceae > Fervidibacter > Candidatus Fervidibacter japonicus. The sequence goes on along the minus strand of BEHT01000023.1, from coordinate 379 downwards.
GCCCGGTCACCCCGCCATCCCTGAACGCTACCGCGCCATCGGGCAACCCGTGCTCATCCCCGGCAGCATGGGCACGGGGTCGTTTTTGCTGGTCGGCACGGACGGGGCTATGAAGGAAACCTTCGGGAGCACCTGTCACGGCGCCGGGCGCGTCATGAGCCGCGCTGCCGCCAAACGCTCCACGGATGTCAACGAACTGCTGCAACGGCTGCGCAAGCAAGGTATCATCGTGCGAGGCACGACTAAAGCGACCGTCGTGGAAGAAACGCCCGAAGCCTATAAAGATGTGGATGAAGTGACCAAGTGCGTCCATCAAGCGGGCATTTCCGTCCGTGTCGCCCGCATGCGTCCCATCGGCGTCGTCAAGGGGTAAACCCTA
>BEHT01000022.1 GCA_002898575.1 bacterium HR17 | reverse complement strand
GGTTAGCGCTAAGGCGGTGATTTTGACGGTCAAATTTCGCAAATTGCCCAGTTTTTGAGGGTAATATCCTTTCCGACCCGACTGCCGCTTGAGGGGACGGAGACACAAATCTTTTAAGCATAACATCTCACCTCCTCATTGCCTTTCCGACCCGACTGCCGCTTGAGGGGACGAGGGAAGGCGATGATGGTGGGGAGACAAGGGGACAGGGAGATAAGGAGCGAGTTTTGTCTCCCAGTCACTCAGTCCCCTTGTCACCTTGTCATTGCCGTCCGTGAACTGATACCGAGGGAACGGTGCGTATGACGATGACACGAGTTGCGAGGCAGGTTGGGATTTGGCTGGGTCAAGTTAGTGCCAGTGAGGTGATGGGAGATGCCTAAGGGCATGGTCATCACTGTCGGGGTTGGGAGTGGAATTGAGCATGGCATCGCTTTGTCAATCCAAAAGTTCAACCCCGATTTCGTTATCTTCCTCGTAACTCAGCAAAGCAAAGCGACTTTGGGACGCATTGAGCAAGCGGCAAAGGAACTTAGGGTTCAGTTGCCACCTTATGACCTTGTGGAAGTTAGCGATGAAAACGATGTTCAAAAGGCTTACGAGGCTGCCGTTGAAGCCATCCGAAAGTTGTGTGAAAAAGGTATCGCACCAACTAACACCGCTGTTGACTACACAACGGGGACTAAACCCATGTCCGCAGGCGCTCTTTACGCTGGCATCACTGAAAATTGTGCCGATGTTGTCTATGTGGCAGGAGAAAGGGACAAAAACGGAAGGGTTATCTCGGGAACGGAGAAGTTTTTGAGCCTGAGACCCAACGAACTGTTTGCTCGCCGCTGCCTCATTGAGGCTGTGAGGCTGTTCAACGCATGGCAGTTTCCCGCTGCGAGGCAAATCCTTGAGGAATTTTTGCGACCATTTCCGCCTGACAGAGTTGCACAACTTTTTCCCCAACTTGACAGTTTGAGGAAATTGTGCGATGCCTACCAAGCGTGGGACGCTTTTGACCACATCAAAGCAAAAGAGGCTTTTGACGCCGTTGACAAAACTATCATACAACAATGGTCATCGGCGGAAAAGCAAATCGCCGATAACAAAGGTTGGGTCAACAGACTGGCACGAAATTTGCAATCGCCGAATTTGAGCCAACGGCTCTGCAAGGAGTTGCTCGTTGACTTGTGGGCAAATGCTTTGCGGCGAATTGAGGAAAAGCGGTTTGTGGATGCAGTCGCAAGATTGTATCGGCTCTGCGAGTTGATTGCCCAGTTCCGACTTTGGCATCAGCACGAAATTGACACAAGCGATGTTGACATGAGCAAAGTGCCCGAGAGCGTGAAGGAGAAGTTGGAGCGCTACCGAAATGAGAAAGGAAAGGTGCAAATTCCGCTGCAGACAAGTTACGAATTGCTTGCGGCTTTAGGCGATGAAATCGGTGAGGAATGGGACAACCCTGAGTTAAAGCATGCAATTAGCGCACGCAATTGCTCAATCGCCGCTCACGGCTTAGAACCTGTCAGCGATGAAGTGGCAGAGAAGTTGAAAGGCGCAGTTGAGCCTCTGCTGAGGAAAGTTGTGCCTGATTTGGGGAGACAAATTCCCAACGCTGAATTTCCGTCCCTGCAGCCTTGACATCGCCAATATCATCCGATAGCGACCGTAGCGGTTGACATAAACGAAGCGACGGCAACCGATTTGCGCGATGCCGTTGCACCGCTGTTGCGCTCCCTTGTGCCCGATTTATGTCGCTCCATTGTGGCGGCGAGGTTTCAGACCTTACACCCTTAGCAGCGCTGGCGGTTGATGCCCACAAGGGTGCCTTTCTGCCCTATTAGCACGATGGTGGGGTAACAAGGCGTTTTGCCCGTCCTTAATTTGCGCCGATTTGCTTACTGCGTTACCTTTGTCCTCCTTGCGGGCGGTGTCTTTTGCTGATTCGCAGGCTTCTCCTTCAACGCGGCAGCGAGTTCTTTTTCCAATTGCTCTAACATTGGTCCCATCACGACGGTGCGCAAGCGCCCCTGTCGGTCAATGAGCATATTTGTCGGATAGCCCATAACGAGGCTGACGGGTTTGGGAAGTTTGGATTTATCCCATTGGGCGAGGATGTAGTTGACGCCCAACTGCTTTCCCACCGTGCGTTGGACATCGGCGGGCATATTGGAGAAAGCGATAACGACGAACCCTCGTTTGCCGTACTTTTTTTGCCATTCAATCAAGTGCGGAACCTCCGCACGGCATGCCCCTCAGTGGGGCGACCAAAAGTTCAACAGCACGACTTTGCCGCGGTAATCGGAGAGGCGGTGTTTTTTACCTGTGATGTCCTGAATTTCAAAGTTGGGGACAGGCTTGCCCTTATAAGGCTGGAACTGTTGTGTCGGCGGTTGCGCCCACGCCGTTACTGAGAACGCTGCGACAACGACACTTGCTATTATCGCACTGATGTGTCGCATCCTACTATCAACACCTCCGATGCAGGATCAGCGATACATCGCCGACGAATATTTTGCAACGCTCTCGGCGCTGTGAAAGTTCCGCACGCTGAAGGCATACTAAGTATCGTGTGCGTCTGTCACACCTGAACTGAAAGGAGGTCGCTGTGGTGTCATTGTCTCAAAGTGTTATGGCGGTGTTGATCGGTTTCGCCGGCGGCGTCGTAAGCGGCTTCTTCGGCGTAGGCGGCGCGGTGGTGATCGTTCCGGCGCTCGTTTTCTTTATGGGCATGAGCCAGCACAAGGCGCAAGGGACATCGCTGGCAGCGTTATTGGCACCCGTCGGTTTTTTAGGTTTTTGGGAATATTACCGCAAAGGCAACGCCGATTTGCGATCGGGTCTGTTGATTGCGGTCGGGCTGTTTATCGGTGCGTTTATCGGTGGATATTTTGCGCAACTGTTGCCGGCGCCTGCGATGCGAAAAGCCTTCGGTGGTTTCCTCATTTTGATAGGGCTGCGCATGCTTCTTCTGTGAATTGCCTTGTGTTTCTTCACGCCTTGGCGCGTCGCCGCAAGGTGTCCAAAGTGACTGCGATGACCACGACGGTTCCGACGACCACATCGTGCCAATAGGCTGGCACATTCCAGAACAGCAAACCGTTTTTGAGGGTGCTCATGAAGAGGGTGCCCAATACAGTGCCCCAAAGTGTCCCTTGCCCACCCATCAAACTGGTGCCACCGATGACGACGGCTGCGATGGCATACAATTCCCACGCTACGCCGACATTGGGGTCGCCTGAGTTGACATAAGCTGCAGTAAGCACGCCAGCCACGCTCGCTAAGCCCGCCGACGCCGCATAGCAAAATACCCGCACAGCGTCAACAGGCACGCCGGCAAGGCGGGCGGCTTCCAAGTTGCCCCCAACGGCAAAGATATATCTGCCCCACCGCGTCTGGTGGAGCATGAGCGCTGTGACGGCAAAAAATACTGCAAATGGCACGACAGGGACAGGTAGCCATCCCCACAGCGCGCCCTGCCCCAACCGCACAAACTGTTCGGGCAAGTTCACGATAGGTTGTCCGCCGGTCACTGTCATGCAAAGCACGACCGCCAACCCGCGAGCGGCACTTAAAGTGCCGAGGGTGATGATGAAAGGCGGGACACGCAATTTTGTGACAAATAATCCGTGCCCCACCCCGACGGCAATCCCTAAGGCAACTGCTGCACCGATGGCAAGGGGGACAGGGCAGTGCACAAATACCATCAAGTAAGCGACGACCACACCACTCAGCGTTACCAGCGACCCCGGTGACAAATCAATGCCACCTGTAAGAATCACTAAGGTCTCCCCGATGCCCAGCATACCGAACAACGCTGCTTCGCGGGCGATCACTTGCAAATTCTCGCGTCCCCAGAAACTGGGGTTGCGCCAGACTGAAAACGCAACCAATGCGATGATCGCTAACAGTAAGGTGTTCTCTTTGACCGCTCGGCGCAGCATTTCCTGACCTCCTCCTGTCAAATTTCAGGTTGAACTCGGCGCGCTAATGCTTTAGACTTTAGCGACGGGTTCGCAGGAGGGAAGAGGCTCATGAGGGTGTTACGCCGATGGTTGTTACGATGGTTTTACCCCGACATGCAAGTTTCACACATTTGCCAGGTCCCGTTGGAGAAATTGAAAGCGCAAGGTGTTCGGGTCTTGTTTGTTGATTTGGATAACACACTGATTGAATGGGGCAGCGGTCGCCTCGGCAACGGTGTAGCCGATTGGTTAGCCCAAGCCAAACAAATGGGGTTTCAAGTCGTGATCGTTTCCAATGCCGGACGACGCGAGCGGGTCGCCCGTATCGCTGACCAATTGGGCGTTGTCGGCTTCGCTGGGGCGTGGAAACCGCGCCGTTTCGTTTTCCGTCGTTATTTAGCGATCATGGGAATAGACCCATCCCGTGCTGCGATGGTCGGTGACCAACTGTTGACCGATATTTGGGGTGCGAAACGATCGGGCATTTTGGCGATTTTGGTGGAGCCGTTGACCGCCCGCCGCTTCATCACGGGGCGTTTACAGCGCCCTCTTGAACGGTTGTTACTGTCCCTCATGCGCCGCTGGCAGTGTCCAGACATCGCGGATGACCGCTCGCCGCGATAGGACAGGGCGGGAACCTCATACGGGGCGCCAGCGTCTATAAAATTGGCTGGGTGACGGGTTGCCATGCCCTGAAACCAACCCCATCACCGTCGCACCTGCCCAGCGCTCACCCGTCACCCAGCCCAGTTAGCGCCAGCCAGTTGCTTACCTCATTCCAACCGCCATGCCATAGCGCGCGTTCCTCATCGCTGCCTGATCACAAGCGCCACAGCACTGCATCCACTCACCCACCGAACCCGTCCGCTGGCTGGCTCATTGTCAAGAAACGGTTGGGCGGCGCCACCACAACTGTCAGGCATACCACCATCGCTACCCATAGACCACAGACAACACTGTTACCCCTTGCCTGACAGTGCCCCACACCACTGCCCCGACACCCAACTTGCCGCCCAACCGCGCATTTTCAACGCTCTGTTTGAACAGCAGATTTAACGACTTGATGGCTCAGAACGGTCGGTAGCCCGAAGATACGGATGAACCCTTCACTGGCACGCTGATCAAAAGTGCTGGTGCGCTCGTAAGTCGCCAAATCCAGCCGGTATAGCGAGTAAGGCGACCAGCGTCCGACTGCCATGCAACCACCTTTGTAGAGACGCAACCGCACCCAGCCTGTGACGACTTCTTGTGTCTTCTCCACGAACGCGTCCAACGCCTCACGCAGTGGGCTGAACCACAAGCCATAGTAAACTAACTCAGCGTATTTCTGCTCCAGCCCGCGCTTAAAGTGGAACAAATCGCGTTCCAACACCAACGCTTCCAGATCGCGATGCGCCGTCAGCAAAACGGTCGCTGCGGGGCACTCGTAAACCTCACGGGATTTGATGCCGACGAGGCGGTTTTCCACCATGTCAATGCGCCCGACCCCGTGCCGTCCCGCGACGGCGTTGAGGTGGCTGATGAGGGTTACAAGGTCCATCGGCTGATCGTTCACGGCAACGGGAACGCCCCGCTCAAAATGCACCGTTAAATATTCGGGTGTCTCAGGGGCATGCTGAGGAGCGACCGTCCACCGGAACGCCTCCTCAGGGGGCTCAACGGTCGGGTCTTCCAAGACACCTGCCTCAATACTACGCCCCCACAGGTTTTCGTCAATGCTGAAGGGCGACGATTTCGTCACGGGGACGGGAATGCCGCGCTGGTGCGCATATTCAATTTCCTCGTCACGGCTCATGTTCCATTCGCGGATGGGGGCGATGATCTTGAGGTCAGGGGCGAGCGTGGCAAAAGTGATTTCAAACCGCACCTGATCGTTACCCTTGCCGGTGCTGCCATGCGCCACTGCGTCAGCACCGACCGAGCGAGCAACTTCCACAACCTTTTGAGCAATCAATGGACGGGCTATCGCTGTCGCTAAGGGGTAACCGTTCTCATACACCGCGTTGGCTTTCAAACAAGGGGTGATGAAACGCTGGGCAAATTCCTCTTTAGCGTCAACGAGCACCGCTGCGCTGGCGCCGATGTCCAACGCCCGCACCCGCACGGCTTCGTAATCCTTCACTTCACCGACATCTACGGTCACTGCCACAACCTCGGCGCGGTAGCGCTCCATCAGCCACCGGATGGCGACCGAGGTGTCCAAACCGCCTGAATAGGCTAAGGCAACTTTCACGCACCGCGTCCCTCCTAAACTGCAGTGTTTCAGGGCATCTACGCCGCACAGGCGGTGCAGTCACCGCTTTTATTAATAACACGCCTTGCACGCAAAATCAACCTTCAAACTTCCCGACGGCGCCGAAGTGCCTGCCGACCGCCTCCTATTGCTGCAAAATGTCTTGCCCTGCCCCATCAGGTAACGCGGCAAGAATACGCTCAGGGTAATCAGAGGCGATAGCATCAACGCCCATCGCCACCAATTGCCGCGCCAAGTCGGCATCGTTGACCGTCCACACGCCGACGAACAGATAGCGCTGGTGACAATAGCGCACCCGTTGCGGAGTCGCAACGGAATAGTGCACCGAGACGGCGCTGGCACCATGCTGCAACGCCGTGTGCACAAAACGCTGAAAGGTCGCATCGTCGTTCCCCACGCGCAGCCCACCAATTAAAACCCCCGCTGTCTCAGGTGCTGCTCGGCGCGCAGACGCCACCGCTTCGGGGTGAAAACTGGCGAGTTTAACCCAGCGCTCAGCGTCGTAGTGTCGCAGCGTTTCGGCGATTTGCGTTTCCGTCCCGACTTCCTTGATTTCCACGTGCAGCACTGTTTGCCCCTTGACCAACTCCAGCACCTCTTCAAAACGCGGGATGCATTCACCCGCAAACTCATCGCCCTTCCACGCACCTGCGTCCAATTGGCGCAACTCGTCCCAAGTCAACTCGCTGACGCGCCCGCTGCCGAAAGTCGTGCGGTCAACGGTCTCGTCATGGATGACGACGAGCACGCCGTCACGCGTCCGTCGCACATCCAACTCAATTCCATCAACGGGCAACTTGAGCGCTTCTCGAAACGCCCGCAGCGTGTTTTCAGGGTAACGCCCCGAACACCCCCGATGGGCAATCAACATCGGGCGCGTCCGCATTTTTATCACCTCTTTAAACCGTCGCTCTATGTTAACGCCTGCGAAGGCGTCAAGCAACAGAGGCACAAGACGGCAATCAATCGCCTCGCCACCTATCACCAACATCTATTTGACCTACTCCAATCGCTCATCAAAGATTTTTCTAAGGCTTGGCGGGGAAGGTGCTGGTGCGCCCCTCGGGTTGCAAACCCGACGGCGGAACGCAACAAGTGTTCCGGCTGGGTTCAATTCCCAGCCCCGCCTGAAGCGATGTTGCAAAAACTGGCAAGGAGGTGCTTCTTGATGGCGAAATTGAGTGTTCGCATCACATATTGTGTGCCGTGCGGTCATCAACCGCACGCAGTTCAACTCGCCAACCAATTGCTGGGCGACTACGGAATGAAGTTCAACCGCGACATGGAACTGACACTTGTGCCTGTTGACAAAGGCGAATTTGATGTCTATGTCAACGGTGAAAGGGTCTTTTCTCGGCATGAAGCCCAACGCTTGCCGACAACCGACGAAATTAAGCAAGCGATTGAACAACGCCTCGCTGCCGTCGGCTAACAACGCACCGGCGGGGCGCCCTTTGCGCCCCGCCCCACTAAACCGCCGACAAATTTCTGACGCAGAGGAGTGACAGTTATGCGTCGCGTCGCTTTCACGCTGATTGAGTTGTTAGTCGTCATTGCGATCATCGCTGTCCTCGCTGCCCTGCTCTTCCCCGTTTTCTCAGCAGCGCGTGAGAAAGGACGGCAGACAACTTGCCTCAGCAACATACGCCAGTTAGGCATGGCATCAGTCATGTATGCCCAAGATTGGGACGATTGGTATCTGCCTGCATGTTTGCATCCCAACATGGACGCGACGAAACCTGCTATCGCCCTTTGGTTTCAACTCGTCCAACCTTACCTGAACAATTGGGAGTTGATCAAGTGCTTATCACACGGTGGCGGCGCGGGCTACAAAGGCATCGCAGGCAGTTACGGCTATGTTTGTTCGGGCACTTCCAATGACCCCAACGACCCAAACTTTGGGGGTTTCCCTTGGTTTGGGACGCTGGCGCAAATTTACTATCCCGCGCAAATGATTTTGTTCGGTGAAATTCCGCTGGCAGGTTGTCGCGCTTGCCCACTTTATCACACTCACACGCCCGTTCTGCACATGCATTTTTGGGCTCGCCCCGTTGATCACACGCGCCACATGCAAGGCGCCAATTACGCCTTCTTTGACGGTCACGCTAGATGGCTTCGCTACGAGATGACTTTGCAACCTCGTAACATGTGGAAGAACCTTCCGTAAGAGGTGGGTGAAAATGCCCAAATACCTCGGCGTCTACACGACGGCGTGTCTGACCCGCAAGCAGTTGGAGAACTTGGTCAAACAGTTGCTAACAGACGAAGGCGAAGTCCGGTGCGAGAAGGCTTACGCCAGCACCGTAGCAGGGCAACTTGTCTGCCTTTTTTCATCACCAAGTAAAGAAGCGATGGACGACTACCAAAAGCGACACGGGCTTGTGCCCGAACACTTTTGGCGCATTGACTTGGAAACTCATGATGGGGAATTGGTGGCGGTTTAAAGAAATGACCGCCCATTGTAGGGGCTTATGTTAACACATCACGAAGATGGAGGTGTTGTGAAATGTGCCGTTGGGTTTTAGCACTTATCGCTGTCGTCACGACATGGGTCATCGCCGCCGACGATGCATGTCGCTGCGGGAACAATCAACCGACTAATGCCCGCACCTTGACCGTGCGGTTCACTTACAAAGCCGTCGTGCCAAATATCCCGCGTGACGCTCAGGTTGTGGAACTTTGGTTACCATTGCCATCCGACAGTGAATGGCAGACAGTGCGAGATGTCCAAGTGTCAAGTCCTGTGCCTTACCGCATCACACAAGAGGCAAAGTTCGGTAACCGCATGGTTTATGTGCGGGACGAGAAGCGGGGGACAAGGGATGCCTTAGAGGTTGGGGTAAGTTTTGTTGTGGAGCGAAAGGAAGTGCGAGTGCTTGGAGGCGACGGGCAAGTTGTCAGAACCTGTTCGTGTCCGCCTAACTGCAATTGCGACCACTGTCGCACCAGCAAAACTTTGGTGAATTTGAGTTTGAAACCCGAAACCCTCGTGCCAGTTGGCGGACGCTTCTTGACAATTGCTCAGGAAGTCACGCAGGGCAAAAAGACGACGCTGGAAAAAGTCAAGGCTCTCTTTGAACATGTCGTCGCCACAATGCAATACGACTACAAGCGAGAGTCCCCCAAGTTGGGCGAGGGCGATGTGGTGTTCGTTTGCGATTTCCGCAAGGGCAACTGTTCCGATTTGCACAGTTACCTGATTTCGCTTGCTCGCAGTTTAGGCATTCCTGCTTACCTTGAGTATGGTTTCCCCATCGCAGGTATCCCGCTGCCTGAACCGTTGCCGAAGGAAGGCAAAATCGGTGGCTACCACTGTTGGACTTGGGTTTACGACGAACAAATCGGTTGGTTTCCTATTGACGCTTCCGACGCTCGTCGCTGGTTGGACGCAGGCAAACCTGAGGTCAAGGATTTTCTGTTTGGCAATTTAGTGTTGGAGCGTAGCGCTGTCGCTTTCAGTCGTGGTCGCGACATTGTGCTTAACCCACCGCAAAAGGGTCAACCCCTCAACTACTTCATCTACCCATACGCTGAGGCTGATGGTCAACCCATCAAAGCGCAATGGGAGTTGACCTATCAAATGCCGTAACTTGACAGTGAACCCGAACGGGGCAATCCCGAAGATGACTTACAAGGAGGGTTGCGGGATGAGTTGGGTGCGGAGAGCGTTGGTGCTAGTGGTCGCCACTTTGATGGCAAGTGTGATTGTTGCTGAACCGTCGTTGCAAGATTTGCAACGGCAAATTGACGAATTGCGGCGTATCGTCAAAGAGCAGCAGAAGGAGATTGAGCGTCTGCGTGAACAAATCAAACAGCAACAACCTGCCCCACAACCGACAGTGACGGCACCGTCAGGCGAACGACTGAACTTTTACGGCTTTTTGCGCCTTGACAGTATCTTTGACAGCGGTCTGACCAACAACGCCCAAACGCCCTTTTGGGTGTTATCGCCGAGTAACGCCAACAAGCGCCGAACAGGCAATCAGCAACTTAGCGTCCACCCTCGTTTGACCCGCATTGGCATCAATTTCAGTGCACCCCCCAATTTGCTCAAGGGTTGGAATGTGACGGGCAAGTTTGAGATGGACTGGCAAAACGCGCAAGGCGTCACGCCTGAATCGCGCCCCTTGCCTCGCATCCGTCATGCTTACTTGCAATTGCAACGCGGCAATTACGGTTTGCTGCTGGGTCAGACTTGGGATGTGATTTCGCCTCTTTTCCCCTCACCGAACGACGACACGCTGATGTGGAACGCAGGCAATCTGGGCGATCGCAGGGCGCAATTGCGGCTGAGTTACGAACCAAAGGACAAACCGCTGCGCTGGGCGTTGGCGTTGGGGTTGACGGGAGCCGTTGACCAAAAGGACTTGGACAACAACGGTGTGCGGGACGGCGAAGACAGCGGGCTGCCCAATTTGCAAGGGCGCATCGCATGGCGCTTCCGCAACGGTGAACTGGGTGTCTGGGCACACCACGCATGGGAGCGAGTGACGAACCCCGTCGCTAATCAGGTGCGCTTTACGAGCCACAGCGTTGGGTTGGACTATCAATGGCGCTTTGGCGCCAAGTGGGATGCGCGGGGCGAAATTTGGACAGGGCGCAACTTGAGCGATTTTCGGGGTGGTATCGGGCAGGGCGTTAACGCAACCGGTGCGGAAATCCACAGCAAAGGCGGATGGTTGGAAATCGGTTGGCAATATTCCCCGAAACAACGCTTGGCTTTAGGCTACACGCTGGACGACCCGAAAGACGACGATGTGCCCGCTGGCGGGCGGACGAAGAACTCCGTGTGGTATCTGCACCACCGTTGGCGGTTGAGCGGCAATGTGGAGGTAGGTGTCAACTACTTGTTTTGGACGACGAAGTGGAAAGGGCAGGCGACAGGCGTCGACCATCGCATCAACGCCTTCGTTCAGCACAACTTTTGAACGGCTGACAGCCGCCCCGGTGCGCCAAGCGCGGAGGTGGGCGTAATCGGGCAACCGTTAGTCATTTGTCGTGTGTTGCACCGTTGTAGCGGCACTTGTGGGAGAAAGAAGCGTCAGGCAAGCGTTGCGGGCGGGGATAAGGCAAAGGAACTTCAGAGGCTTTTCGGGATGCGCCCGAAATTGATGCCACTCGTTGGGCGGAACAAACACGACAGTGCCTGCCTTGAGCGGGTACTCCCCTTGCTCGCTGCGAACGACCCCTTCGCCGTCCAACACGAACACCTCATGTTCCCAAGGGTGTTGATGCCATGGCGTCGCGGCACCTGGCTGCAACTCAAACAGGCGCATGTGAAAGTTCGGCGCGCCCTCGGTATCGCCGATGAGCCACCGCACGGCTACGCCGTCCGCTTCAGCGACCGGTTGCGCCGCGACAGCAGCAGCGTCGCGCACAATCATGCTCACTCACCCTTTCAGTCGCAATGCGATGGAACGGCGCAGGCACTGCCCACGACCGTTGGAGTGCGTGCTGACCGACCTTTGACAGCACTCTGCGCACCGTTGCATCGCATCGGTGGCTGTGTTATCCTTGCGGCGTCGGTTTTTTGTGGTGGCAGCGACTGTGGCGTTATGCCTCTCGTTGCGCCGCCCTCAACACCATCGGGTCACCGCTGACGAAGGAGGAGGCACATGGTTAGTTTAACACCGATTCCGCACAAGGAATATGTCGCCGCTTTGCGTCCGTTGTTGCCCGACGAAGTGTTCAAACCTGTTCCCCATCGCTTGTTGTGGATGGTGCCACATGCCGCTGTGATTGCCGGCGGCATCATCACCATCGCCACCGGTTTCGGTGGTATCGTCGGCAAGCTTCTCAGCGCGTTACTCATCGGCAACTCGTTCACGGCGCTCGGCTTTCTCGGACACGAAATCATGCACGGTGCCGTCACGCGCAAAAAGTGGCTGCAGTATCTTACAGCAGCCGTTTGCTTTTCGCCCTTTTGGGTCGGTCCGTTGATGTGGCGGCTTTGGCACAATGTCCAGCACCATGTCCACACGCAACATCCCACGAAGGACCCTGACACCGCAGCGACTTACGATGAATTTCAGCGGCGCTCTGCGTTACAATGGCTTTACCGGCTGGTGCGGCGTAACGGTGCCCTCTTTTTCCCGATGCTGTGCTTTTGGTTCACGATGCACTCATCGCAGATGTTCTGGCGGCTGCAAAAAGTCGCCGACCCCAAAACCCGCCGAACGCTTTGGGTAGAGCGGCTCGTCCCGATGGCGGCGTGGGGTAGCCTCACCGTCGTGCTGGGGTTGGAGAACTTTTTCTGGGCGTATGTGTTGCCCCTTCTGGTCGGCAACTTCATCGCTATGAGTTACATCGCCACCAACCATTTGCTTAACCCGCAGATGGACGATGTGGACCCCGTGTTAGGTTCGCTGAGCGTCAATGTGCCGTGGTGGATGGACATCTTGCACCTCCATTTCAGCCATCACACGGAGCATCACTTGTTCCCCGCCATGAGCCACAAATACGCCCCAATGGTCAAGACGCTGCTGCGGGAATTGTATCCCGACCGCTACAACGAACTGCCCCTGTGGAAAGCGCTGTGGCTCTTGTGGAAGACGCCCCGCCTCTACCTTGACCACGACCACCTGATTGACCCCGTGACAGCGGAAGTGTTCGGGACGCTACGGCGCGGGTTAGATCCCGATCACCCTGAACCAGTGGCGTAAATTAATCCCCGTTGTTCGCAAAAAACCGCGAACAACCCAACGGTTGCCTCGGAGGGCGCGTCTCCTGACGCGCCGTTATGGTTTCATGCCATTTTTGCGGCGGCTCAGGAGAGCCGCCCTCCGACTAAATCCCGCGCATTTACAGCCGTGCTGGATGCCCCCAAGCGGATGCGTGACGGTGTAGGACACTGAGAAGTCTCCCAAGATGGCAGCCATGTCCGCCTGCATTGGTGGCGCGGTGAAGTTGGCGGCGATCCACGCGGTGCGCGCCTCAGGGTCGCAGGCAGCGGTGCGTTGGGAAAGGCGATGTAACAGTTGAAGGTCAAGCGTTTGGAGGGCAGGGGGACTGCCCTCCAAACGCCTGTAGGCACGCCAGTTATGTGGCGTTCAGTCGCGCACTTCTACAAGTTGCTTGCGGCGGCGTTTGGCGACGGCTTTTTCGGCGACCAACCGCTCTTGCACAGCGGCTTGTGCCGCTGCCAATCGCGCGACAGGGACGCGGAAGGCGGAGCAACTGACATAGTTGAGCCCGAGTTCGTGGCAGAACCACACGCTGCTGGGCTCGCCACCATGCTCACCACAAATGCCGATTTCCAAGTTGGGTTTCACGGAGCGTGCCTTCTGGGCACACAAACGCATCAGTTCGCCTACGCCCTCGCGGTCAAGGACTTCAAAGGGGTTCGCCTTTAGAATCGGCGTGCCCTCTTTGCCCGGCACTTCTTCAAGGTAGTGCGCCATGAACTTGGCTTCCACATCGTCGCGGCTGAAACCGAAGGTCGTTTGGGTCAGGTCATTGGTGCCGAAACTGAAGAAGTCAGCGAACTTGGCGATTTGGTCGGCGACTACGCAGGCGCGGGGGATTTCAATCATCGTGCCGATCAAGTAGTCTACCCGCACGCCCGTCTCGGCGATGACCTGCTCAGCGACTTCCTCGGCGTCCTTGCGGGTGACGATCAGTTCGTTGACATGCCCGACCAGCGGGATTTCAATCTTAGGCTTGGGGTTGTAGCCTTCGCGCTTGAGTTGGCATGCCGCTTCCATAATGGCGCGCACTTGCATGCGGTAGATTTCGGGGAAGGTCACGCCCAACCGGCAGCCGCGATGCCCCAGCATCGGGTTGTGCTCGTGCAGCCGCAGCGTTTTTGCCCAGACTTCTTCAAAGGGCTTGCCCAACCGCTCCGCCAGTTCGCGGGCTTCCTGCTCGGTGTGAGGCAGGAATTCGTGCAAGGGGGGGTCCAGCAGGCGAATGATGACGGGCAACCCGTCCATCTCCTTGAGCAACCCGTAAAAGTCCTGCCGTTGGAAGGGCAAGATTTTCGCCGTGGCTTCTTCGCGCTCTTTGGGGTCGTCAGCAAGGATGAGCCGCTGGAAGTGGGGCAAACGGTCAGGGGCAAAGAACATGTGCTCGGTGCGCGCCAGCCCGATGCCTTCAGCGCCCAGCAGGCGCGCCAACCGTGCCTCTTCGGGTTTGTCGGCGTTGGCTTGCACGCCCAACTTGCGCCGTTCGTCCACCCACTGCATGAACTCGGCGTAGTAACGGTAGAGTTCGCTCTCTTCGGGCTTCATCTCGCCGGTGATGACGCGGATGATTTCGCTGGGCACGACAGGGATGTCGCCCAGATAGACGATGCCGTTGGTGCCGTCAACGCTGATGTAGTCACCTTCTTTGACGACTAAACCGTTGACGCTGAACTGTTTGCGCTCATAGTCAATGGCGATATCGCGGCAGCCGACGACGCAAGTCTTGCCCATCGCACGGGCGACGACAGCGGCATGGCTGGTGCGCCCGCCCTCGCTGGTCAGGATGCCCCGTGCGGCGTGCATCCCATCAATGTCATCGGGTGAAGTCATGCGGCGCACCAAGATGACCCGTTCGCCCCGTTTCGCCCACTCAACAGCGTCCTGCGAAGTGAACACGACGCGCCCCGCCGCCGCGCCGGGGGACGCTGCGATGCCCTTGGCGATTTGCTGCGCCGATTGCAACGCTTGCGGTTCAAACTGTGGGTGCAGCAGTTGCTCCAGCAACCGTGCGTCCACTTTCAGGATGGCTTCCTCGGGCGTGATGAGCCCTTCGTGCACCATGTCAACGGCGATGCGGATTGCTGCCAAACCTGTCCGCTTGCCCGTGCGGGTCTGTAGGATGTAGAGTTTGCCCTTTTCAACGGTGAACTCAATGTCCTGCATGTCCTTGTAGTGCCGTTCAAGGCGCTGGGCGTAGCCCAGTAGTTCCTCATAGATGTGGGGCATGTTTTGGGCGAGCCATTGGATGTCCAACGGCGTGCGGATGCCTGCGACGACATCTTCCCCCTGCGCATTGGGAAGATACTCGGCGTAAAGCCCCGGCTTGCCTGTCGCAGGGTCGCGGGTGAACCCGACACCCGTGCCGCTGTCCCAACCCATGTTGCCGAAGACCATCGCTTGGACATTGACGCCCGTGCCCAAATCGTGCGGGATGTTGTTGATGCGGCGGTAACTGATAGCGCGGGGATTGTTCCAACTACGGAAGACGGCTTCAATCGCCATCTCCAACTGCTGCCACGGGTCATCAGGAAACTCCCGCGCGGTCTTTTCGCGAACGAGCGCCTTGAAGCGCTGGACGGCTTCTTTCAGGTCGTCCACCGTCAAATCGGTGTCGCGGACCTCTTTGGGGTCTTTGCCCAGCGCTTGGGCGCGGCGGGCTTTGAGGTCGTCTAAGATGTGCTCAAACTCGTCCCGCTCCACGCCCATCACGATGTCGCCGAACATCTGCACGAACCGCCGGTAGGCGTCGTAGGCAAACCGCTCGTCGTTCGTCTGCTGGATGAGCCCTTGCACCGTTTGGTCGTTGAGCCCCAAGTTCAAGATAGTGTCCATCATGCCCGGCATGGACGCCGGCGCGCCTGACCGGACGGAAACGAGCAACGGGTTCTGAGGGTCGCCGAACTTGCGCCCGACCTTCTTCTCCACCCTCGCCATCGCCCGGCGCACTTCGTCCATCAACCCGTCGGGCAGTTTGCCACCGTTGCGGTAATACTCACGGCAGACTTCAGTGGTGATGGTGAAGCCAGGTGGGACGGGCAACCCCAAGTTAGTCATCTCCGCCAAGTTGGCGCCCTTGTTGCCCAGCAGCATCCGCATCTCCGCTTTGCCTTCCTCAAACAGGTAAACGCGTTTTTGTCGGCGTGCCACGATTGTCCACCTCCGTTTTGGTTTTGGGTCAAAGGTACACTGGAAGTCCGCCGGCTGCCTCGGAGCCGCTTGAAAGCGTAACAACGCCTACCAAGGTTGTAAATGGGGGGCAACTCCCGACCGGTCACTGGAACCCATAGTGGGCATCAATGGGGCGTTGGTAAGCGTTCACCTCGCCGTCTAACACGGCGGCGACGCGGACGGGTTGGCGAACGACGAAGGATTCACACATCGCGAACGCCGTCGCCAAATCCCGCAACCCTTCGTCGCCGCTGGCTTCCGGTTGACGCCCGCCTTCTATCGCTTGCAGCCAATCCCACTTTTCCAGCGCGAAGGGATCCCGCACGCCCATTGGAAAGAGACGCTCTTTGTCAGCGGGACCGGCGTGGGTCTCAAAGAAGTCGTGGACGCTGACATCGGTGCCATCGTCCAGTTTCAGCCGGTCGCCAATGACACACCCCTTCGTCCCGAAGACGCTGATCGGGGCGCCGATGCGCCCGCCCCGGCCCGCCCAACTGAAAGCCGTCACACCGTAAGCGCCCCGTTCAAACCGGCACAGTGCCCAAAAGGTGTCGTCAGCGTCCGGATGCACCCTTTGAACGACGGTGCCTTGCCCGTTTCGCAGGTAGCGGACGGGCTCAAGAATGGGGGTGTAGGCGAACACCTCATCTACTTCGCCGCACCAGTAACGAGCCAAATGCCAAAGGTGGACACCGATGTCAATCGCGGCGCCGCCCCCCGCCAGTAGTTTTTGGTGCCGCCAAGGCGTTTGGGCAACGACCTTGTCAGGCGACCAGTCGCTGCCGAAACTGAAGGCATGGAAGGCTTGAAGGTCACCCAAAACACCCTGTCCGATGACCCAGCGGACCATGCGGTTGAGTTCGCTGTAACGGACGCTTTCGGCGACCATCAGGACGCGCCCGGCGCGACGGGCAGCGTCCACCATCAACCTGCCTGCCCGCACCGTCACCGCCATCGGCTTTTCCACTTGCACATGTTTGCCCGCTTCCAGTGCAGCGACGGCGATTTCGTGGTGCGTGTGGACTGTCGTGTAGATGTCTACCAAGTCCACCTCGGTGCGCTCCAACATCGCCCGCCAATCGGTAAACACCTCGGGTAACACATCGTCGTGGATGTCGCTGACATACAGGTGGGGCTTGCCCAAGGGGTCGGCAGGGTTGGTCGTCACGGGCGGTCGGGGCGGCGGACCCTCGCCCCGCTTGCGGAACCGCAGGGCGTCTTCTTCCTTTCGGGCGACCAACGCGACGATGCGAAAGTTGCGGATGCCCAACTCCCACAGCGTTTTGTAAGCGTGCAGGTGCGCCGGCATGATGCGCCCACAGCCAACCAAGGCGATACGGAACATTTGCGCCACCTCAACTTTTCTGGGCGTCTAAAATTCGTTGCATGCACCGTTGACGCTCTCCACCATACCATTTACGGGACGGGACTCGCACAACCGTCCAGCCAGCCCGTTCCAAGACCTCCTGCCGATACAGGTCATTTGCAATAAGCCGCCCGTGCTCATCATAATGGTAGCGCTCACCGTCGCACTCCACAGCGATGCATTTGCCCGTTTTGGGGTCACGCACCATCAAGTCAATGTGATAACCGCAGGCAGGATATTGTGGCACGACATCAAGCCCTAGTTTCCTCAGTTCCTCACAGACCTCTTGCTCAAACGGACTGTCAAAAGGTTCACCGTAAGGGGAAAGACCTGCGGATGGGTTCAAAGCATATAGCAGGTAGTCACGCACCAAGCCAGGTGGAAATTCGTTCGGCGGTCGGCTGATGTAGCAGATGACTTTTTTACGGGCACGGGTGAAAGCCACATTCATGCGTTTTTCGCCCCGCTCCCCCATTTGGATGCTATGAATTTCCTGCGGCAACGAATTAGGTGCGAAGCGAAAGGCGTAAAAGATGACATCTCTCTCGTCACCCTGAAAGCCGTCCACTGTTGAGACAAGGAAGCGTTCAAGACCACTTCGGTGGCGGTCTGGCAGTTGGGGGTAGAGAGGATGGTCGTAGATTAGGCGGGCGATGTAATCGGCTTGCTCCCGAAAGAGGGACAAGACCCCGAAGGACAAACCTTCATATTGTGGATCAAAAATCCGCCTAAACAAGTCTTCCGTCAACGCTCGGGCTTCTGCCCTGTTGACTTTTCCCTCCTCTTGGACCGGTTCATCAACCCGACAGAGTTTGAGACCGGCAGGCAATTCATGCAAGTTAGTTTGGTTGTCTGACTGCACCAAAATAACCTCAAAAGAGCCATCAGGCGGTGCACCCTCAGGGGGTGGCAACAGGGCTTTCAGCCCCGTCATGACGCGCAACCTCCCTCCATAGAACCGTTCGTTACTGAAGCGTATGATCTCAGGGAGGCTGCGCAAGTGCTCGCTCAAGAGCAAGGAGCATTCGCAAAAATGGTCGGCAAGGTCTAAAAGGGATGACTCTGCGACATCAAAAGCGAGGGGATGCAAGTCTTCTATCCCATATTTGCGTTTTAAGTCCTCGTTGACGGCTCGGTTGAAGAAGAGGACCTCATCGGCGGGTAATTGTTTGCTGTCACCGACAATGACGGCTTTCTTAGCCCGATAAAGGGCAGGGAGAACGGCAGGTGGGAAGCATTGTGACGCCTCGTCTATTATGACGACATCAAACAAACCGGCTTTGAGGGGAAATACCCGCGCCACATCGTCCAGAGCCATGATCCAGCAGGGAAACACGGCAAGGACAGCGTCAAAATTGACCTGTGATTTCAACCGCTCAAAACTCACGACCTTTCTACCCGTCCTTTGGAGGAGGCGCCGCAAAGTCACCAATTGATCGCGGTAACAGGGGTAAGCGTCTTTCAGACGGCATTGAATGCTGTTTTCCAGCAGCCGCTTCGCCAAATCGGGAAACTTTTTAAGTTGGCGCGAGAAGGCGACGGACAACTCGTCAGTTGATTTTCTCGTTCGCGTCCGGTCTTGCTCTACGAATTGTCGTAGCCGATAGGCAATGATAGCGCGATATGCTTTTTCAAAAAAGCCGTCAGGGACCTGACTGCCGTTGTTTTCCACCATCTGACGAGCCCAAATTAAAACATGCTCACTTTGATGCCAAACGGAGTGAGCAATCCACTGTGCCTCCGCGAAGGGATCAAAGGCATCACAGAACTTCTTCGCCGCCTCTATCGCTTCTTTGCACCCTTGCACCTCAAAACTGGAGAGCAACTTGCAAACGCGTTGGATGGCATCTGGCAGAAGCGTTAGTTCGCTTTCAATCTCAGAGAGCAGTTTTCGCACTTTGCTAATGAGAAGCAAACCCCTCTGTGCTTGATGAAGTCTACGATAGATTTCGGACCAATCGTGCGCATCTAAAGTGTTTAAGGCTTGAAGCAACGGAGGCGATAGCACTTTCACCGCCTCGTGAAATTTGCGCCTCGCTACCGCCAATTGAAGAAGAATTTTTAACCGCCACAACCAATCATCGGGCAAAACATCAACTTCAATCATCTGCTCCCGTGTCCACGCTAAAAGTGTTGGGCAACCGTGCAACTTCTCTTGCTCCAAGCGCAGCGCTTTAGCGAAAGCGGGAAGGCTTTCTAACCATGCTTTGCAACGAGGTAGGTGTTCTTCAATTGCAGAAACGTCTCTCGTCTTTAAGGCTCGCTTCAGCGGTTCAAAGAATTGAGGCAGAGTTGCCCACAGGTTGTTTCGCAGTATCGCATGACTTTCCTGAAGCACCCAGAGCGCTCCTTCAAGCGCTTCTAGCTCCCCTCTAAGGCTCTGCCAATCTGAGAATGCTCTCATCCAGTCCAAATTCAGAATAGGATAAGCCAGTTCACCCAGCAGTTTGTCTAACCGTGCTTCTAAATCGGCGTGTTCAAGGATTGTGACGAGTTTGCGATACTCGCTCTCCAAAGCAATGATGTCTCGTTGCTTCAAAACCCGAATCCATGTATCGGACTTGAGCGTTGTCGCTGAGAACGGGGCTATTGAACTTAGGGCTCGTCGCTGTGCCAACCAACATCTTGGGTGCCAACGAGGAAGCATTAGGGCTGTTTGAGCATTTCGGTAGAAAATCTCAAAAGCAGATGCCATTGCGGTCCGCAAATCTTCAGGGAGGATGCTCAATCGCTGAGCGGCTTCCAACGATTCTTCTCCCGATTGAGTGCGCAACCGCTGGATTGAGCCCCACCAGCGCTCCACCTCTTGCAAGGCAACCTGAAGTTGCTTAGCGAGACGGGCAAGTTGGTCATGGTTTGAAGCGTTTTTGCCCAAAATATCCAACCATCGCCTCACCCTTGCATCGGTTAACTTCTGAGCGATCTTTTCACTATTCAACAGGAGAGTGCGGATTTCATCGAGCAAACAGTTAACAAACTGGTCGTGCAAATCGACGGAGTTTGATTTCGTCCAACTCACGAACTCACCCCAAAATGTTTTGGCTTCCCAAAACGAACGCGCATACTCCCCGACGGCTTGCAGAAACTCATTTTGAGGTTCTGATGGGTAAATGTCATTGCTTCGTTCCAGCCGCTCGGCAATTTGAAACGCCTGGGAGTTTTCCCCAAAGTTATCGGAAACATCTGACCACGCTCGCCATGCATCCTGCGCTGCGACTGAGGCGATTTTGAGTCGTTCCATTTCGGCATCAAGATGACAGACATCTTCGGAAACGACGCGCCAGAGACGACGGGCGCAATCAATGACTTCCTGTTCGTCAACCAGTTCGGCGCACAACGCTTCCGCTTCGGCAAGCCAGTTCTGCCATCGGTCACGCCACTGAGCCATGTCCTCCCTCCAATTGATTTTCTTGTGAAAAACCTTCAACCTTTCAGACCATGATGTCAACTTCTGCCACAGTTGGGAGCATTGGGCATAACACTGAGCGTATCGGGTTAGGGCGCTCGCTAAAGAGTTTTCATCTCCATCTGGAACCAAAGCCTGCGTCGGAAATAAGTCGTCTTTGCGAGTCACATGAAACTGACGGTATTTTTCTGACTTGTCTCGTTCCTCTTGCCATTGCTTTTCAAATTCTTTTTGAATTGCGCTTAGGTGTCTTTGCGACTCCGTCAGTTCGTCATTGAGTTGCTTGCGCCGTCCTTCCAAGACACTGGCAGGGTATTGCTGTAAGTATCCGTCCAGCGTTTGCAACTCTGTTACCAAGCGCTGGCGCGACTCCTTATCACCTCTCAGCAGTGTCATCGCCAAGTACTTGATGCCAAGGTTGTTGAGCCGTTCAGCGACGACTTCCAACGCCTTGTTCTTTTGGCTGGAGAGTAGCACTGTTTTGCCCTGAGCGACAAGGTGGCAAATCAGGTTGGCAATTGTCTCCGATTTCCCAGTGCCAGGAGGACCTTGCACGACAATAAGCGAATGATGCTCAAGGGCTTTAGCAACCCGTCGCTGGTCCGGATTGCTTTTGAGAGGGAAAACGAGTTCTTCCAGTGGCGCTGGCTCAACCTCATGGTCACGCGTTTGGATTGCATAAGGGGTCTTGAGAAAATCGGGGCTGAAAAGTCGTAATACAGATTCGTCAACGTTCCCAGCCGACCCATTAACAAGGGCTTCTAAATCTGCGCGAAGGTAATGGTGAACGCGAACAGTCCAGATGACGGCAGCACACGAGACGATCCTTATACCTTTTTGCTCCCAGTTTTTGAGGTCTGCTAAAGGAGACAGGTGCCAATGCCATTCCGAAGGGCAGCGATCCATCAACGGTGGGAACGCATTGCGGAGGCGTTGGAACAGGGCGAGGAGTTCGTCGCTGTCCAAAGGCAACTCCATTAAAGTGTCTCGGAACACCTTCTCCTGAAGGAGGCGTTGATCGCCTTCAGGGAGAATGTGTCCCCAAAGGCGCATGTTCGCTTCCAACTCGTCTGCAAGGAGATGGGCAATGACTTCCCCTGTCTGCAAGTCGCTCTCCACGCTGCATGGGACAGTAAACAGAGGGGCGCAAATTCTTTCGTTCCTCACTAAACCGACGACAAAAGGGTAAGCATAAAGGAACTCACGCTCATAAGGGTTGAGGGCATTCCGTTGAGCCATTGTTCGCAAACGGGCAAATGCGTGTTCTCGGTCTGGGTCTGGTTCAAACTCGCTTTCAATCGCACCCTCCTCTTCTTCACCTGCCGCGACATCCACTTCTACTTTGGGCAATTGTTTGTGCAGTCTGAACGACACCTCACCCCGATCGCTACTCAGCAACGGTTCCTCATCGCACAACGCAGCGACATCCACAAAGGCGTGGGTGCGTCCACGCAGGATGTTGATTGTCCATCCCAGCGAAGCGGATCGCGAATTTTTCAGCGTTTCAAGGTAGTAACCCACTAACCGACTGAGCCATCCCTCGCCCCCAACCAACGATAAAACACCTCCATCCATGCCAACATTTTCGGAGGATCTTTGTCTCGGCGGCTCTGGAGGGATGCCTTTTGATTTCCGAGTAAACGGTCCCAAACCATTACAGGCAGGTCATCAGGGCTCGGTTGTGCTCCGACGCAATTCATTCTGACTCCGCCAACGCTTTCTTCACAAATTCCAGAGACTGCCGGATGCCCGGCACGGGATTGGCGGGTTCCAACTCATACTCCACCATGAGGGCACCGTTAAATCCCACCCTCTTGAGCGCTTTCAAGAACCCTTTGATGTCCAGCGTCCCCGTGCCGATGACGACATCGCGCTTTTCGGCATTGACATCCTTCAGGTGCACGCCGTAAATGCGTTGACCGATCTTGCGCACCCCTTCCACGATGTCGTCGCCCGCTCGCGCTGCGTGCCCTGTGTCGTAGCACAACCCGATGCGCTCGTGATGTCCCTGAATGGCTTTGAGCACGCTATCCACGCCCGGATAACGGCTGCCCGGTCCGTGATTGTGGATGGCGACATAGATGCCGTATTCATCCACGAGTTTGTCCAACAGGTCAAAACTGTCAGGGGTAGGGTCTGCCGTGAGCACCTCAATGCCCATCGTCTTGGCGAAATCAAACAACCGTCGCAGTGCCCCTTCATCGTTGCGCATACCGACCACGCCGTAAGCGATCAACCGAACGCCGTGTTCGTTCAACACCTTTTTCGCTTCCGCCGCACGTTCCAACGGCAAATGCCCCGGAAAGGCTTCAAGGTAGGTCAAGCCCAACTGTTTGACCGTCGCGACCGCTTTGTCAAAGGGCATCGCCCGCAGCGAGTAACTTTGCAGCCCTAACTTCCATGCGGGTTTGCCTTGCGTTTTTTGCAGTTCCGCTGCGACGGCTGTCGCCGCACCCAACAAAGAGCCCGCTGTTTGGCGCAAAAATTGCCGTCGCGTCGCCATCGTCTTCGCCCCCTTTCGCTGAGTTAGCCACAAACCAGCCATCGCCGCAACAGCCAACCCAACTCTTCAGCGGTGCGCCGCAGCAGCGTCAGCGCGTTCTCCATCGCTTCGGTTTCGGTCATCGGTTTGGACAGGATGGTGAAGCAAGCGTCAATACCCCATTCGCGGCACCGCTCTGCTCCGTCGCCCAATTGCCCGACCAGCGCGATAACGGGTTTGCCGTAGCGTTTGGCGACTTGCGCGACGCCGTGGGGCACTTTGCCAAACCCCGTTTGAAAGTCCAATTTACCTTCACCTGTGACGACGATGTCGGCGCGCTGCACGCGTTCGTCCAACCGCACAGCGTCAATGACCAACGCCACGCCGCGCCGCAACTTTGCGCGACAAAACGCCATCAACCCCGCACCCAATCCGCCTGCTGCTCCCGCTCCCGCCACCGTTTCCACATCCACGCCCACATCGCGCCGAATGATAGCAGCGTAGTGACGCAAGTTAGCATCCAACTGCCGCACCATGTCAGGCGTCGCGCCTTTTTGCGGTCCATAAACCGCCGATGCCCCTTGCGGTCCCGTTAACGGGTTCGTCACATCGCATGCGACCCAAATTTCTGCGTCCCACACCCGTTTGTCCATGCCTGAAAGGTCAATACGCGCCAATCGGCTCAGCGCGCCGCCGCCAAATCCGATGTCGTTGCCGTGTTCGTCCAGCAACTTTGCGCCCAACGCTTGCGCCATGCCTGCCCCACCGTCGTTTGTCCCACTCCCTCCGATGCCGACGATGAGCCGACGGCAGCCTGCATCCAACGCCGCTTTGATGAGTTCACCGACACCGTAAGTTGTCGTCACTAACGGGTTGCGTTTCTGCGGCGGAACGAGGTGTAATCCCGCTGCCGCTGCCATCTCAATGACCGCCGTCGCGCCATCGCCCAGCACACCGAAAAACGCTTCTACGGGTTCGCCTAACGGTCCTGTGACGGTGCAGCGGACGATATGTCCCCCTGTTGCGGCGACAAGTGCTTCCACCGTCCCTTCGCCGCCGTCCGCCATCGGCACAAGGTCAAAGTGGGCATCTGGCAGCGCAATGCGCAAACCGTCAGCGATAGCCTGGACGGCTTGGCGCGCGCTGGCACTGCCTTTAAAGCTGTCGGGCGCGATCAAAATGGTCACGGCGTCCTTTCACCCGTTCCGCCTTCAGTTGGGATCACGATGCAAATTGCACGCGGAAACGGGGCGCACTCGGGGCGACGCGGCGCACTTCTTCAAACCGCGCCGCCACATCGTCCCAGTCCAAGTTGCGGAAGAAGGTGTCAATGTAGTCGGCTTTGCGCGTCCCGAAGTCAATGAAGTAGGCGTGCTCAAAGACATCCAGCGCCATGACGGGCACAGCGTTCCAGACGGGGAAAGTGTTTTGCTCGTCACCGATGTAAATCAGCAGGCGCTCAAAATCGTAGTCCCACGCCAGCCATGCCCAACCGCGCGCCGCGATACCCGTCGCCTTGAACTCTTGCATGAACCGTTCTACTGACCCGAAGTCCTTGACGAGTTGCTCCCGCAACTCTTTAGGCGGTTCGCCCCCTTTGCCGCCCAAGTTGCTGAAATAGAGTTCGTGGTTTTTGACGCCCCCGATAGCGCGGGTCAGTTCCACCTTGAGCACGCGGATGAGGCTGTAGGTCGGGTTGGGGCGGGGCGGTGTCAACTCGGCGGGGGGCAAGTTCTCAATGGCTTCCATGATTTCGTTGAACTTGGCGACATAACCGCGATAAAGGGCGTAGTGCTCAATCATCGTCTTCTCCGAGATGCCGTCCATCTTGTGCAGGGACGGCTTAATTTTCGCCCAATCTTTCGCCTGCAGCCGGCGGAAGGGCATTCACCATCCCCCCAGTTTTTCATTGTTTAGCAGCAACGCCGTAGGGGCGCATTGAGCGCCCCTACGACCAACGACCGCGTTTACTTCTTGGTTTTCGCTTCGGCGTAGCGGCGGGCGACTTCCTGCCAGTTGACCACATTCCACCAGTTCTGCACATACTCGGGGCGGCGGTTCTGATACTTCAGGTAGTAAGCGTGCTCCCAGACATCAATGCCCATGATGGGCTTCAAACCTTGCGGGTAATAGGGCATGATGGGGTTGTCCTGGTTGGGCGTTTGGATAATGGTCAACGCGCCCTCGGCGTCCACGCACAACCACGCCCAGCCCGAACCGAACAGGGTGATAGCGGCTTGCGAGAACGCCTCTTTGAAGGCTTGAAAACTGCCCCATTGTTTGTTGATGGCGTCTGCCAATTCGCCTGTCGGCTCGCCGCCGCCTCCTTTGCCGGCAGGCGCCATGATGGTCCAAAAGATGGTGTGGTTTAAGTAGCCGCCACCGTTGTTGCGGACGGTCGTGCGGATATCCTCGGGGACGATTGTCTGCAAGCCGCTGAGCAATTCCTCAATCGTTTTGCCTTCCAGTTCGGGGTGTTTTTGGAGGGCAGCGTTCAGGTTGTTGGTGTATGTGCCGTGATGGCGTTGATGGTGAATTTCCATCGTCATGGCGTCAATGTAGGGCTCCAAAGCGTCATAAGGGTAGGGTAATTGTGGCAGTTCAAACGGCATTGCGTCCACCTCCTTCAAGGTTTGAGTGCGACCGCCAATGATTATAACGCCGACGAGATTATACGACACGCTTTGTCGCTTCACAACGGCAGAGGCGTGGCGGCGGCGATCAGACAACGACACAGTTCGCCGATGAGCACACACAACATCGCCAAGTAGAGAAAACCCGTCGCCGCTTGCGTGGAGCGTTCGCGGGCGCAAAACAGGGCAACGGCGCTGACCAGCGCCGTGGCGCCGAAGCCCAATATCAGGTGCGCCCACAAAAAGGTTTGCAGGTCGCCGACGATTTGCGGTAACTGCTGCCAGACCGGCGCGACGGCGGTCAAGGTCAGCGCGGCGTTCACCGCCGTTAAAGCGAATAAAGCGTGAACGGTTCGCAGCAACGGTTGAATGGACATGCGGGGACGGACGATAAACCAGTGCCCCAAAATCATCCCGACGGTCGCTGTCCCGCTGAACAGGGCACCCGCT
The DNA here is from genome assembly GCA_002898575.1 of bacterium HR17. Taxonomy (NCBI): domain Bacteria; phylum Candidatus Fervidibacterota; class Fervidibacteria; order Fervidibacterales; family Fervidibacteraceae; genus Fervidibacter; species Candidatus Fervidibacter japonicus. The sequence goes on along the minus strand of BEHT01000022.1, from coordinate 32,971 downwards.
AACGCGTGGGCGCGCGATAGCCAATGCGGTTCCGCTGTGCCCCACACGGCAATGAACCCGGCGACCGTCCCGATCGCGTGGGGCACGACATTAACGAACGGGTTGTCGTGCAAGATGCCGTAGGTGTAAAGGGTGACGCACAACGCCACGACAGCGATGGCGACCAGCGCGCTGGTCGGCAGGTGCTGGCGCAAGGCGTAGGCGATCAGCACCACGACCCACGCGATGGGGTAGAGGGATTTGCCGATGGTGCTGTAAAACTGCCGCCCCGCTTCAGGGGGCATCAGCCACAGCAGCGAGAAACTACCGGAAACCGCCTGAAGCAACAACGCCGTCAACGCCTGCGAGGCAGCCATATCCCATTGTGCAGCGGTCATCGTCGCCCTCTCCGTTCAGTTCCCGCTCTGCCCCACACGGGTCACCAACCCTGCACAGGGATGCCCAGCTGGAGCAGCCGCTTGCGATAGGCGTTCATGGTGGCTTTGGTGACGACATCAATGCCCGTGTCAATCTGGCGCTTTTCGGGCGGTAGTCTGTCCAACTTCAAATCACGCAGGACTTTATCCACGCCCTCAGTGACCATGCGATACAAAATCTCGGCGCTTCGATAGCCCATCATGAAGGGGCGTTGCCCGATGGTCGCCGTGATGAGCCCTTGTCGGATGAGTTGCATGTGTTCGGCGGTCGTGTCAAAGCAGACGATTTTCACCTTGCCTGCTCTGCCCATCATCTTGACGGCTTGAGCGCACGCCGGACCGTTGAAGGCGTAAACACCGAAAAAGCCCGCCAAATCTGGGTAGCGCTGCAATGCGGCTTGGGCGTTCGCCAACGCTTTGGCACGGTCTTCGTTGTCGTTGTAGACTTCCACGACCTGCACCTGCGTGCCTTTTAGCGCCGCTTTGAACCCATCTATCCGTTGGACGCTGTTGAGGGCTGTGAGCGAGCCGGTGCAGATGGCGACCTTGCCCCTGCCGTTCAAGACCTTGACCATGACCTTGCCCGCTTCGTAGCCTGCCTTGTAGTTGTCGGTGCCGATGTAAAGGAGCCGCCCACTGTCAGGCGCATCGGTGTCAAAAGTGACGACAGGGACGCCGGCACTGAGCGCCCTCTGGACTGCGCCCTTGATGGCGGCGGGGTTAGACGGACCGATAACGATACCGTCCACACCTTGCGCGAGGAGACTTTCAAAAGTGGACACTTGCGCCCGCACATCCTCTTTGGACGGGACAAACCAACGAACTCGGCAACCTCTCAATTTCTTCGCCGCTGCCCGCATGCCCAACTCCACCTCGCGCCAGTAGGCATGGAGAGATTTGCCGATGCCTGCGATGAGAACGGTTTGCCCCGGCTTTTTCGTCTTGAACGCCGGCGCCGCTCCGAGGCACGCGCAGATGGTAACGACCGCTGACAGGACTATCCAATACCGTCGGCACACCATGCGATTGCCACCCCCCATGCGACGAAACGGCAAAGTTTTGCCAACGACTCACCGCACGGACATTGTGCGACGCTGCCCCTGCGATTGACAAGGCTCAAAACGGTGGGGACAGCGGCATGGCATCATACTGGCGGACTCACAGCGGTCACGAAAAGAGGTGAACATTTATGCCCGTAACTGAAACAGACATCTTGGCGGCGTTACAGCAGGTGCGCGACCCTGAACTCCATCGGGACATCGTATCGCTGGGCATGGTGCGCAACATTCGCATTGACGGCGACCGTGTAACGCTGGAGTTGGTTCTAACGACCCCTGCCTGCCCTTTCAACGAACAGATGCGCCAGATGGCTTACGAAGCCGTCGCGTCCGTGCCGGGCGTGCGGGAAGTGGAACTGCATGTCAGCGCGGAAGTCCCGCGCGGTGTCCCCGAAAAGACCCCTCTTGAAGGCGTGCGCAACATCATCGCCGTCGGTAGCGGCAAAGGCGGTGTCGGGAAAACGACCGTCGCTGTCAACTTGGCGGTCGCGTTGGCGCACATGGGCGCTCGCACCGGGCTGCTGGATGCGGACATCTACGGACCTAATGTGCCGCGTATGCTGGGTGTCCGTCAACCGCCAGACTATGACCCAGAAACGAAAAAAATCGTCCCCGTAGAAGCGTGGGGTATTCGGGTGATGTCGCTGGGCTTTTTGGTCAGCGAAGACCAACCCGTCATCTGGCGCGGACCTATCTTGGCACGGGCGCTGCAGCAACTGCTGTTTGATGTCGCATGGGGCGAGTTGGACTACCTGTTGGTGGACTTGCCGCCAGGAACGGGCGATGTCCAACTGTCACTGGCGCAATTGGTCCCTGTCACAGGCGCTGTCATTGTCACGACCCCGCAAGATGTCGCCTTCTACGACGCCATCAAAGGCTTGGCAACTTTTGAACGGCTCAATGTGCCCGTGTTGGGCATCGTGGAGAACATGAGTTACTTCATCTGTCCGCACTGCGGGGAACGGACGGAAATTTTTCGCCGAGGCGCCGTGGAAGCCGAGTGCCAAAAGCGGGGTGTGCGGTTCTTGGGCGCTGTCCCGCTGCTCCCCGAGGTCTGTGAAGGAAGCGACTTAGGCTACCCTATCGCAGCCGCGCAACCCGACTCGCCCGCCGCGCGAGCGTTCGCAAACATCGCTGCTCAACTAGCAGCCGCTGTCAGCGTTCGCAACCTCTCTCAGCCGGTGACGACAGGTTGATTTTGGCGGCAAGGCGTGTTATTAATAAAAGCAGCCGACGCAGTCAGCGTTAAAGACGACACGGAGGTGTCAGTGGGTCGTCTGACACAACGGTTCGGACAACGCAAATTACGCTAAGACCGATCTTAACCCGTTAAGCAGTGCCCGACAATTTGGTGACATGCATCAACCCCAGATGGCAGAGGTGCCATCTGGGGCAGCCGCTTTTTATGCTGCCGAGGCGGTGGGAAAAAGTGGGGAAAAGTGGGAAGTTTCAGAAAGTATTGACACACAATTGGGGGACTTGTTGAAAGGTGGAGAACCTGGAGGCTCAGCAAATTGTAGAGCTGCGCCCAGACGAGTTGTTCATCGGCACCGTCCGCTACTCGGTGGACGACAAAGGGCGGGTCGTCGTGCCGGTGGAGTTGCGCCAGCGGCTGGGCAGCGAGTTCTACCTGACCATTAGCCCTTACGATACCGTTTACCTGTTCGCGGCGTCGGATTGGCAGCGCTACAGCCAACGGCTCATGGAACATTACAGCGCCAACCCGCAGAAACTGGCACCGGTCGTCCAGCGCATTTTGGGCTTTGCGAACAAGGTAAAAGTGGACGGAAATTGGCGGTTTATTCTGCCGGCGAACCTGCGGGAAGCGTGTCGGCTGCAAAAGACGGTGTATTTCGTCGGCAACGGTGACCGCGTGGAATTGATGAACGAAGAGGCTTACAAGCAAAGGGCAAGCAAGGTGACGGCGGAGAGCGTCAAGGAGCTGCAAGCCGAGTTGGGCTTGTAAACCGAGGAGGCAGCCCCATGGCAGTGCGAGACCTTCAATGGCTGCGTCGCGTTCAGGAACGGCGGCGCCGAGAAGCCCCTGGAGCCGGTGCACGCCTGCATCCGCCGGCGATGGTCAACGAGGTCCTCGCTTTTTTGCGGGTGGGGGAAGTCAAGGAGGGTGTGTTTGTGGACATGACGGTGGGCACGGGTGGGCACACCCTTGCTATCTTGCAGACCAACCCGCGCGTGCAAGTCATCGGCATTGACCGCGACCGCACCTCCTTGGAAGTGGCTGCGGAACGGTTAGCCGACTACGCTGACCGTGTGACCCTCATTCACGGCGACATGCGGGACATCCGCCGCCTCTTAATGCAGGTCGGTGTGGAACGCGTGGACGGTTGTTTGATTGACCCTGGCTTAAGCCTGTGGCAATTGGACAGCCGACGCGGCTTCAGCGTGCTGGACGACGCACCTTTGGACATGCGCTTTGACCCGTCGGCGCAAAGGACCGCTCAATCGCTACTGCAATCTCTGTCGGCAGCGCAATTGGAAGAGATGTTCGTTCACGCCGGCGAGCGACGGTCCGATGCCCGCCGCATCGCTCAAGCCATCGTGCGGGAACGCCAACACGGGCTTGACTTGACGGCGAAAGCGTTAGCGGAGTTGATCCTGAAAGTCAAAGGTGTGCGGGGTGGGCGCATTCATCCGGCGACGAAGGTGTTCATGGCGCTGCGCATGGCAGTCAATGAAGAGTTGGACGCGCTCCGCGAGGGCATCAAAGAAGGGGCACAGGTGCTGAAGCAAGGGGGGCGGTTTGTTGTCCTCTCCTATCAGAGTCTGGAAGACCGCACGGTGAAGCAAACCTTCCAGCAGTTATCTCAACCGCTACAGGGCGACGAACGACGCCCGGTTTTGCGCCTTCTCACCAAGAGCCCTGTCTTTCCGTCATTGGCGGAGCGCCGCACCAACCCGCGTGCCCGCAGTTGCAAGTTGCGGGCGGCAGAGCGTGTGAGGTGAGTAACGGTGACGCAGAAAGCCCGATGGGGAGGGTTGACCGATGGCGATGGTTGCGCGTTCAGCCGCTACACATCCTGAGTCGGCAGAGGTCATCCTCACAACCCCGCGAGGGCGCCGACACCCCTTTCCGCGGCGCCGTTTGAGCCCGTGGCAATGGCGGGGCACCCTCCTTGCCCTCTTAACGGTGGGGTGTCTGACCCTTCACGCCCTCACCGTTTGGGAGGGGCAGCAAATTGCCCGCTACAAACAGCAGCAAAATGCCCTTACAACCCGCATGCATGCGTTGCGTGCGCAAATAGAAGAACGCCTCTCCGCATTGACCCCACCCTCAACCCCTGCGACCCAACCGCCTGTTCCTTTAACGGTGCAAAGGTCGGCAACACCAACAAGCATGCTGGGGAGGCGATAGGCGTGGTCAGGATGCGGTGTGCGATGGCGTTTGTCGGGATGTTGCTGGTAGGGGGGACATTGGCAGCGTGGTTGTTCCGCCTGCAGGTCCTGTCCCACAGCGCCGCCCAACGCACTGCGATGCGGACATGGCTGCGCCGCGTTGAAGTCGCTCCAGCACGAGGCAACATTTACAGCCGCAACTTCCGCCTCTTAGCGACATGCGAACCGACCTATTCGGTGTGGGCGGACCCCCAAACCCTACGGGAGGCTGCCCGCCGCGAAAAAACGCTTCGCGGGCTCTCACCGAATGCCTTGGCGCACCGCCTCACAACCACGCTACTGACAGCGCTAGATGCCCCCGGCGTAACGGCTTCGCGAGTCCAACGGCTCCTGACATGCACAACGCGCAATCGCGGCGGCGCACCTGTCCTCGTGCGGTTCGTGTGGATCGCCCGACAATTAGATGGCAGCGCAGTCCGCCGCCTTCAAGCGACGCTGCGGCGCCCGTCACGCCAACTATCCCCCGAATGGCGTGTCTTGAAGACAGGCATCGGTGTCTGCACCGAGTTGCGCCGCGTTTACCCTTACGGACGGTTAGCAGCAGCCGCGTTGGGCTTTGTGGACTGGGACAATCGCGGTCGCTACGGCGTAGAGCGGAGTTGGGACACGACCTTACGGGGGCGTGCCGGAACAGTTGAGCAGGAGGTTGACGCTTCAGGACAACCTATCCCGCAAGGCTACGCCGCTGTCGTTCCCTCTGTGCCCGGCGATAGCCTCGTCCTCACTTTAGACGAGCAAATTCAGCAAGCCGCTGACGCTGTGTTGGACGCCGCGATGGCGCAGTATCGCCCCCGCGCCGCAACCGCTGTCGTCCTTGAACCGCATTCTGGCGACATTTTGGCGATAGCGTCCAAACCGGACTTTGACCCTAACGCTTACTGGCGGTTCCCTGTCCAGCGCTTCAACAACTTAGCCCTCAGTTTCGTTTACGAACCGGGCTCTACCCTCAAGCCACTGATTGCTGCGGCGCTGCTGGAATCAGGGACGGTGAGCGATCAGACGACGACGCGCTGCGACGGGATATGGAAAACCGACGGGTTTGTGGTGCGGTGTTGGGTCGTGCAACGGGGTATCGCCGCTCACGGCATTGAAACTTTAGCCGATGCCTTGTGCAATTCCTGTAACATTGCGATGGCACGGTTTGCGCTGCGGTTACCTTACGCCCAACTTTACAAAACCCTCACCGCTTTTGGCTTGGGGCGCAAGATGGACGCCGGCATGGGCTATGAAGAACGCGGCTGGTTGGACCCGCCGCCGGTAGAGGCGATTACAACCCCTGCATGGCAACACCGCCAGGCGTGTATCGCTTTTGGGCAAGGGCTAATGGTAACCCCGTTGCAGTTAGCAGTCGCTTACGCGGCTTTGGCAAATAACGGGCTGGTCGTCCGCCCGCGTATTGTTCGGGGCATCCGCGATGCCCAAACAGGGCGCGTTCGGTGGCTGAAACCGCAGGTCATTGGAGCCGCTGTTTCACCTCTGACTGCCAGGAAAGTGCGCGAAATGTTGGTGAATGTCGTGGAGCGTGGCACGGGTAAACGAGCGCACTTGAGCGGCGTGACCGTCGCCGGTAAAACGGGGACGGCGACGAAAGTCGTCAATGGGCGTTACGACCCGACCAAAGTCGTCGTCTCGTTTTTTGGCTTTCTGCCCGCTGACCGTCCCCGGTGGGTGATCGGCATCGTGTTAGATGAACCTGCCTACGGAAAATGGGGCGGTGAGGTCGCCGCGCCGTTGTTCGCCGCCCTCGGGCGGCGCATACTCTGGCGGGTGCAGCCCCCTCGTCCCCTGAGCCTTAGCCAACACCTCACCGCCCCGCTTTTTTCCTCCACGGCGACGGTGGAGTGAACCGCTGACGAGGACTGCGAGCCCAGACGCAGCGGGACAGCACCGTCCCGCAAAAAAGAGAGCCGCCACCCGTTGCGGTGGCGGCTTTTTGTTCTGCATGCCCATTAACCGCAGCAGGACGACTTTTCGGCACACCCTTCCTGCTTCTTTTCCTGCTTGGGCGTTTGGGCTTGTTCGTGCTCACAGCCACACCCACAGCCTTCTTTCTCCTTCACTGCCGTCTTTTCGGCCTCCTTCACTTGCGTTTCCGCCATCGCACTCACCTCCTTTCCCGCTGCAATTCTAACGAACGCCGCTCCCGCTGGCAACACCGCGTGACAAACTCAGAAGCGCCACACTATCGCGTGCAAGGAGGGATCGCCAATGCCCCGCTGGGTCGCGGTCGCAGGCGCGCTCTGGAGCCTGACGCTAATGGGCGTGTGTCAGAACAATCTTCCCTTGTTGGATTATGTCACCCGCAACGATGGCGCTTTTGCGTGGGAACGCTTGCGCAGTGACCGCTTGCCGACCGGCGCTGTGCTCCACGAACTGCGCTTGACATCACAGCGTTGGAAAGACATCACTTGGACGCACACGCTGCTGATCGCCCAACCGCCCCAAATCACGACCGACCTTGCCCTTATGGTCATCGCTGGTGGACGCACCGATAGCCGCGGCGACACACAATCGCGGTTGCTCGCCGCCACTGCAGCGATACAATTGCAAGCCCTCGTTGCCGTCCTGTTTGCTGTGCCGAATCAACCTCTTTTTGACGGGTTAACGGAGGACGATTTGATCGCCCACACCTTCGTCAAGGTGCTGGAGACAGGTGACCAAGAGTGGGCGGCGTTGCTTCCGATGACCAAGAGCGCGGTGAAAGCCATGGACGCCGTCCAGCAGTTTGCCCAACGGGAATTGAAGGTGCGTGTGAACGGTTTTGTCGTGACAGGCGCGTCCAAAAGAGGTTGGACGACTTGGTTGACGGCGGTGGCTGACCCCCAACGCGTCAAGGCAATCGCCCCAATGGTTTACGATAACCTGAACATCCCTGCCCAAATGCGCCATCAGCGCGAAGTCTTTGGCGGCTACAGCGAGCAAATCAGCGAATACTCTCGCCGAGGTTTGACCGATTTGGCAGACAGTGAGAAAGCCCGACCGCTGGTGCAACTGGTTGACCCTTACACCTACCGAAAGCGGTTGACGATGCCCAAACTCATCATCAACGGCACCAACGACCGCTATTGGGCATTGGACGCCGCGAACTTTTACTTCAACGACCTCATCGGCGAAAAACACATTTTGTATGTGCCCAACAGCGGGCACGGTTTGGAAGATGTGGGACGGGTCGTGCGAACCTTAATGGCGTTCTTTGACCGCATCGCCGGACGCATCACTTTCCCCCAGGTGACTTGGGAGTGGCGCTCTGCCGAAAACGGCACGACCCTTAGCGTGCGGGCAAATCCCGCACCGAGACAAGTGTTGATTTGGACCGCGCAAGCGCCGACACGCGATTTTCGCGACGCCCGCTGGGAGAGCCAATTGCTGCCGGCGCCAGCTTCACCTGACGGCGCTTACCGCTTCACCCTCGCGCCCCCTGCCAATGGCTACGCCGCAGCGTTCGCTGAACTGATCTACGAAGCCAACGGGCGCACCTACTCCCTTTGCACCACGATCTGCATCGTCGGCAAGTGAGCCCATCGGGTGGGTTCATTCAGGGCGCAGCAGCGGGAACAAAATGACCTCGCGGATGGACGGTGAATCCGTTAGCAACATCGTCAAGCGATCAATGCCGATACCCAAACCGCCTGTCGGGGGCATGCCGTATTCCAGTGCCGTCACAAAGTCCCAATCCAACGGGTGGGCTTCCACATCGCCCCGCTCCCGCAACCGCTGCTGCATTTCAAATCGTTCCCGCTGGTCAAGGGGGTCGTTCAACTCGCTGAACGCATTGGCAATTTCTAACCCACCGATGAAGCCTTGAAACCGCTCGGTCATCGTCGGGTCATCGGGCTTGCGCTTCGCCAACGGTGAAATTTCCACGGGGTAGTCTACGAGGAAGGTCGGCTGAATGAGCGTCGGCACGACTTTCTTTTTGAGCGCCTCATCCAGCACCCGACCCCAATGGTCGGTCGGCTCCACGGACAAGCCCAGTTGCCGCCCGACTTCCCGCGCCCGCTCCTCGTCACCCCGCAGCGCTAAAAAGTTCACGCCTGTCGCTTCCCTCAACGCTTCCATTAGCGGGATGCGCCGCCATGGCGGCGTCAGGTCAATCGCATGCCCTTGGTAGGTGATGGTCATCGTGCCCAACACTTTCTGCGCAACAAAGGCGATTAATTCCTCTGTCAACCGCATGATGTCGTGGTAGTCGGCGTAGGCTTGGTAGGCTTCCAGCATCGTGAACTCGGGGTTGTGTCGGGCGTCCACGCCCTCGTTACGGAAGTTTCGCCCGATTTCGTAGACGCGTTCAAAACCGCCGACGATCAGCCGCTTCAGGTAAAGTTCAGGGGCAATGCGCAAATACAGATCCATGTCAAGGGCATTGTGGTGCGTGATGAAGGGGCGCGCCAGCGCACCCCCGTAAACGGGCTGCAAAATCGGTGTCTCCACCTCCAAAAAACCCCGTTCGTCCAAAAACTGCCGAACGGCGCGGACGATCAGCGACCGTTTGACAAAAATGTCCCGCACCTTCGGGTTGGCGATCAGGTCAAGATAGCGCTGCCGATAGCGCACTTCCACATCGCGCAAGCCGTGCCACTTCTCAGGGATCGGGTGCAACGCCTTAGCGAGCAGCCAAAACTTGTGCACTTCCACTGTCGTCTCGCCGGTGCGGGTCTTCAGGACGCCACCTTCCACACCGACGATGTCGCCGACATCCAAGTCACCGAATCGCTCATAAGCCTCCTCGCCCAGCGTGTTGATGCGCGCCATCAATTGGATGCGCCCTGACCCGTCCAGCAAATCGGCAAAAGTCAACTTACCGTGCGCCCGCAACGCGGTGAGGCGCCCAGCGATACGCACCGTTCGCCCCTGCAGCGCGTCAAAACACCGCTCAATGTCTGCGGCTTGATGGGTGCGGTCAAAGCGGGTGACGGCAAAAGGGTCCACGCCCCGTTCGCGCCACCGCTGCAGTTTTGCCAACCGGTCCTGATAAAGGGCGTCTTGCTCCGCCATCATCGCGTCCAACCCTTCTCAGCGGCTGATTTTCTCCACGCGGTAGCGGACGATGCCCGCTGGCGCCTTTACCTCCACAGTGTCGCCGACCTTTTTGTGCATCAGGGCTTCACCGATCGGCGATTGATAGGACACTTTGCCTTCCAACGGGTTCGCTTCAAAGGGACCGACGATGCGGTAAGTGACTTTTTTCCCTGTCGCCAAGTTGGTCAGTTCCACGACCGACCCGAAACCCACCTTGTGGGTCGGGATTTTGCTTTTGGGCACGACTTTGACCATTTTCAAGACTTGCTGCAACTCCTCAATGCGCCCTTGGATAAACGCTTGCTCCTTTTTTGCGTCGTCGTAGTCGGTGTCTTCCATGAACTCACCGACTTTACGGGATTCGCGGATGTGTTCCAGCACTTCCTTGCGCTCCCGCTCCAGCAACCGTTGCAGTTCCGCCTCCAACGCCCGCTTACCCTCTTCCGTGATCAAAATACCCTCTTCTTCAAACTGCTCTTCAGGGGCAGGGGGTTTAGCTTGCGCCATCGGGCAATCACTCCCGTGCCAATGGACATCCCTAATATAGTATTTGCCCAACGCCCGCCGTTCATTACGGGAGCATTGGGCTATGAGGAACATCGCCACTATTTTACCACAACTTGTACCGCTTAGCAACACACTTAACTGCTGGCGCTGGTGTAATGGCGGAGCCCAAAGAGCCAAAACCATCGCGTCACCAGCAGTAACCCCATCGCGACTCCCATGGCGGCGAAAACCGCCGATGCGGTCAGCCGTCCCGTAACGGCTTGCGCGGGGACAGTCGTCACAAAGGCAACCGGCACCAAGTAAGTTAGGGCGAAACGCAAAACTCCCCGATAGACAGTAATGGGGTAGCGCCCCATCTCCCAAAACGACCATAGCAGCGCCATCAAATTTTCCAACCGGACAAACCAAAAACACAGCGTCATCACGCCCAGCATCACGCAGTAAACGATGGTCAGGGCGCACGCCAACAGGAGCAAAAACAACGCCACGCCCACCGGTGTGATCGCGGCGTCCAACCGCCACGCCGCGTAACCGACCAACCCCAACCCTGCGACGACAGAGACCAGCCGCCACGGGACGAAATAGCGGGTGCTGACGATGAACTGACTATCCAACGGCTTCGTCAGCAACAAGTCCAAGGTGCCCATCCGCACATACTCCACCAACCGCCCGATGTTGGGCTGAAACAAGGTCTGGATAACCCCGTTGACAATTTGAAAAACACCGACGACCACCAACACTTCCTCGTAACGCCAACCGCCCAACTGGTCCGTGTGCAAAAAGTAAACCCGCACGGAGACCAAAAACCACACCAGCCAAAACAGGCTCTGGACGCTGTTGATCACGAAATGCGCCCGGTACGCCGCTTCTTCCGCGACGCTGATTCTCGCGAACGCCGCCAGCGCTTTCCCGTAACGGCGCAGCGCTTTTATCATGAGGGCTCCCCTACCCTACTTCGGGCTCCACTTCAACAAACACAATGTCGCCGTCGCGCACCGATGCCACAAAGCCGCGCACGGTCATGTCGCGCCACCGACGGCGCAATTGCGACACCGATCGTTGTAAATCGCGCCGTTGCTGCTCAGGTGCATCGTCTCCGTAGTGGCTCTTGTAGTAGCCGCAGTCAGCGTGCATCACCAGCACAATGCGCCGAACATTGTGGGCTTCGACCAGCAAATGCAACCGCTCCATCAGGTTGGGTTCGTCTTGGGCGATGAAGGCAGGACCGCCTGCGACGACCATCAAGTCACACCGCTCCATCCCTAACGCCCGCTGCAAAAACTCCAGCGTCGCCAGTGCAAAGCGCTCGTCGCTGCAAAAGACGGCTAAGTTGCCGCTGAACTCATCCCGCCACGGTGTCCGACTCTGAAACTCCATACCTTTGACCCTCCTTCCGAGTGTCGCCGCCGTTGCCGTCCTCAGAAGAGCGGACGGACGGTTCGCCCTGCCACCAAGCGGGTACACTGCTGTCCGCTTAGCGGCGCCCTACGACAGCAACCACTTGCGGGCAGGTTCGCCGTAAAGGTCAAGGGCGTGACGGCAGGGGCAATCGGGAAAGGTGTAGTCGGCGATGACGCGCTCAAAAAGGCGTAGCACCTTCGGCAACTGTTGCCCCATCACCGCTTCCACTTCCGCGTGGCTCAACAGTTGCGGTGCGATGCCTGCACCGAAGTTGGTCACGACAGCGACGATGGCGTAGCAAATTTCTGCCTCGCGAAAGAGCGTCGCCTCCGTGCCCACCGTCATGCCCACCACATCGCCGCCCCAACGGGCTAAAAGTTGCACCTCAAACGCCGTCTCGTAGCGTGGACCTTCCCCGCACACATAGCAACCGCCGTCACGCACTGCGATGCCCGACTCTTCGGCGGCGCGTTTCAAGTGCTGGCGCAAGGTCGGGCAAAAGGGCTGCGTCAAGTCCACATGCACGACGGGGGCACCATCGCCGTCAAACAGCGTTAGTGGGCGTTGGCGCGTCCAATCCAGCAGTTGGTCGGGGACAAGCAGAGTGCCAACGGGTAGATCGCTGCGCAACGCGCCCGTCGCCGCCGTCGCCAACACCGCTTGCACGCCCAGCGCCTTCATTGCCAGCGCATTGGCGCGGTAGTTGATGCGGTGCGGCGGAACAGCGTGCTCCTTGCCGTGCCGCAGCAAAAAGACAACTTCCTTCCGCCCCAACGCTCCGGTGTAACAAGTTGCCTCACCGAAACGGGTTGAAACCGTCACCTCGCGCGTCGCCGTCAGTGCGTCCCATGTCGCGATACCTGAACCACCGATGACCCCAAACCGCATCACCGCCACCACCCCAACTGCCGACACAACTCGCGATAGGCGAACTCCATCAGGTCTTTGAGTTTGGTGACATCCTCGCGGTTGTATTCCAGCAACCGCGCCAACGCCTGCGGTTCGCCCCGCAGGTAGGCTTCCCACAGAAAAGCGGCATCGGCGCCTGTCATGCCCCGCAGCGGTTCGCGCCGCACAAAGCCCAACCGCTCCTCAATGGCTTTTTGGCTGCCGTAAATGTTCAACCGTTTGAGCAGCGCCCGCACATCCAAATGCACGGGTGGCAACGCCAACTGCGGAAACAGTTTGCGCAAAAAGGGCAGGTCAAACCCTTCACCGTTAAAGGTGACCAAAACGGCAAATTGACGCAAAGTGTCGGGCAACCTCTCCATGTTTTGCCCGTCCACGAACGCCTCGTAGCGCTCGCCGTAGAACAACCCGACCACTGTCACGCGGTCGCGGTCGGTCAGACCCGTCGTCTCAATGTCCAGAAAAACGGTGCGGTGTCGGAACGCGCCGTAAAGGCGCCAATGTTCGGCAGCGGGCAAGAGTTGGGCGAAAAACGCCACATTGCCCCGTTCCAGTTGGGCAATAGATTGGCGCACTAACGCCAACCATTCGGGGCGCACCGAGAAAGGTAGAGTGCCCGCTTGACAGCGCGCTAAAAAATCGTGCCAACTGGAAATGCCTGCTTCCCACAGTTGGCGCTCCAGCGCTGCCGTCATACCTCGCAAGTGCAAAAAAGTCGCTTCCAACATGCTTCGTCGCTCCCCGCTCAAAGTGCACTGACCGCACAGCGATTACCGTAACTTACACCCGTCGCGCGCCTTGATAGCCCAACGCCGAGCGATGCGGTGTTAAAATCATAGCGACGCTGCCATGCGGGGGGACAATAGCGATGAGCGAATTGACGGTGCGCCCAGTCATAGATCGGGCGACAGAACCGACGCCGATAGCGGAAACGCCGCCCATTAAAATCCGCACGCGCAACTTGCACCTTTACTACGGCGCATTTCACGCCCTCAAGGGCATCAACTTGGACATTTACGCCAACCGCATCACCGCTGTCATCGGACCGTCGGGGTGCGGCAAATCGTCGTTCCTGCGCTGCCTCAACCGCATGAACGACTTGTTGGACGGCGTGCGAGTGGAAGGCGAGGTTTTGCTGGATGGTGTGAACATTTACGGCAACGGTGTGGATGTCGTCACGCTGCGCCGTCGCGTCGGAATGGTCTTTCAAAAGCCCAACCCTTTCCCTAAGAGCATCTTTGACAATGTGGCTTACGGTCCGCGCATTCACGGTATCCGCGACAAACGCCGCCTGCAAGAAATCGTGGAGCGCGCCCTCAAAGACGCTTCGTTGTGGGATGAAGTGAAAGACCGTCTGCACCGTTCGGCGCTGGAACTTTCTGGCGGTCAGCAACAGCGTTTGTGCATCGCCCGCGTGTTGGCAGTGGAACCTGAAGTCATCTTGCTGGACGAACCCGCCTCGGCGTTGGACCCGACAGCGACCTTGCGGTTGGAAGACCTGCTCTACGAACTCAAGAGCCGTTACACCATCGTCATCGTTACCCACAACATGCAACAAGCCGCCCGCATCTCCGACTTCACGGCGTTTTTCCTGAACGGCGAACTGGTTGAGTTCGGACCGACGGAGAAAATTTTCACCAAGCCCGACGACCCCCGCACCGAAGCCTACATCACGGGGCGGTTCGGCTAAAACCGTCGGCAAGGGGGCGAACCGACATGGCGGTCACCATCCGCAAGTCGTTTGAGGAGCAACTGCAAGAGTTGCAGGACGATTTGTTGCGCATGGGGCGGTTCGTGGAAGGTGCCGTCGCCAAGGCGATGAAAGCCCTGACGACACAAGACATCGCCCTCGCCAACGAAGTCATCCGCGAAGACGACATCGCTGACGATTTGGATGTGGAAATTGAGACGAAGGCGATGCGGTTGCTGGCGCTGCAGCAACCGATGGCGCGGGACTTGCGCCTCATCGGGACGGCGCTGAAGATTGTGACCGACTTAGAGCGCATCGGCGACCACGCCGTTGACATCGCCAAACTCGCCCGCATCCTCGCCCGCCAAACTTTTTTCAAGCCGCTGGTGGACATCCCTCGCCTCGCCCAATTGGCGCTGAATATGGTCCACAACGCCTTACAAGCGTATGTCAACCGCGACATCGAGTTAGCCATTCAGGTCTGCCGTGACGACGACCAAGTGGACGACCTTTATGAGAGCCTGTTCGCGGAGTTGGTGGACTACATGAAGCGCGACCCATCGCTGGTGGAGCAGGCAACTTACTTGCTTTTTGCCGCCTACTTTTTGGAGCGCATCGCCGACCACGCTACCAATATGGCGGAGCGCGTTTACTACATGGAGACGGGACGCTTGGAGCAACTCGCCCGCAGCCACCGCAGCCGTGAAGAACCGACGCCTTAAACGCCCCCACAAAAACGAAAGGGGGTGCAGGGCACTGCACCCCCCTACTTGATGCTGACTTCCTTGCCCTGCTCAGCGGAGCGGTAGAGTGCCGTCAGCATCTTCATCACGGTCACGCCGTCGCGAGCGTTGGTCAGCGGTTGACGCTTCTCCTTAATGCACGAGAGAAACTCGCGCATCTCCTCTTGGTAGGCGTTGCCCTCGTCCACGCGCAAGTTGACCGTCACGCCTTCGCCCAACACCTCGGTGTAAAGTTCCGGCGGCGGCAGCGATGCGCCCGCTTTCGTCCCACAAACGGTGCTGCCCCAGCGCTCTTTGTCGTTGAGTTGCCACGACACTTCAAAGAGCAGCACTGCACCGTTGTCAAAGCGGATAAACCCACCCGCGTAATCTTCCACTTCGTAAACGACCTCCTGCTCCCGTCGCTCCCGCACATCGGCAGGATGCCAACCGCGGTCTAAACGGACGCCTTTGGCGCCGATTTTTTGGAAAGTGAAGCCGGCGGCGCTGACCGGTTGCGGCTTGCCCATCAGCCACCAAGTCAGGTCAATGACATGCACCCCGATGTCCAGTAGCGGACCGCCGCCCGATTGGGATTTACGGGTGAACCAACCGGCAGGTGCCCCTCGTCGGCGCAGGTAAACAGCCCGTCCCAAGTACACCTCGCCCAGTTCACCCCGCTCAATCAACTGCTTCAAGGCTTGGCTGTCGCGGCGATAGCGCATCTGCAACGCATACATCAACACCAAGCCTTGCTGCTCGCTGAGTTCCGCCATGCGTTCCGCTTCGCGCTCGTTCATTGCGGGCGGCTTTTCGCATAAAACATGCTTGCCCGCCTTCAGCGCGGCGGTGACGACGGGATAGTGCAAGTAAGTCGGGACGGCGACGATAACGGCGTCGACATCGTCCCGCTTCAGCAACGCGCGGTAGTCGTCATAAGCGTGGGGGACACCGTATTGCTGGGCGGCTTGTCGCGCTCGTTCGGCGACCGCGTCAGCGACGGCGACTACGGAAGTCCCTAATGCCCGTAAGTTAGGCAAATGGGCAGCCTGGGCGATACCGCCGACACCGATGAGCCCCACACGAACACCTTCACCAACCGACACGGAAGCCACCTCCGTTCAAGGGCTTCTTTTTGCCAAGGTTCACCGCGTTGGATGTCAGAACGCGCGGCGCAAAAGCAAGGCTAAATTATGCGACCGCTGCGCGTTTACGAAGATGCGTCCGACGCATCCGAGGCAGCTAGGGGAGCGGCTTGTTCCAGCAACTCCAAGTAGGTTTGCAGCAAATGGCGTAGTTCCGTCTCCAAGCGTTGGCGCAATTGGCGCAAGCGCTCTACTTCCGACAGGGCGCGACAGACCTCGCGTTCCGCCTCTTCGCGCAACCGCGCCGCATCCTGGCGGGCTTGGGCGACGATGAGGTCGGCTTCGCGCCGTGCCGTTTGCTTCACCTCTTCAGCGATGCGTTCAGCGACGACGATGGCGTCTTTTAGATGCCGTTCCAACGCCTCGTAACTCTGGAGCCGCTCCGACAGCCGCTCGCGTTCTTCTTGTAGCCAGCGGTTCTCCTCCAACAGTGCCCGCACGGTCTCGCTGACTTCGTGCAAAAACTCCTGCACTTCCCGCACGGAGTAACCCAACAACCGGCGCCGAAACCGACGGCGCAGGATTTCTGGTGGGGTCAGCATCACGCGGGCTCACCCTATCCCCGCAAGCAAACTGATCAGCACACGGGCGGCAATGTTTGCCAGCACCAACACGATCAACGGTGAAAAGTCAATGCCCCAAGTTTTCCAAGGCGGCAAGATGTTGCGGATGGGGCGCAACAGCGGCTCGGTCACATCTTCAACCCAGCGCACGACAGGATGGTAATGGGACGGACGCACCCATGAAATCACACATCGCGCTAACAGGAGCAAAAACAGCACATTCAACGCCAAGTGGATGAGCCAGATCAACGCGGTCATAGACACCGGTCACCTCGCAAAGTGCAGGGCATCGTTGTCGGTAGCGGTGTCGTTGACTTCCGTGAAAAGGGTGGCGATCGCCTTGACCGTTTCCTCGTCCCACTCGGCGCCGACGCTGGGCGGGACGAACCAAAACAGCCGGCGCCCGACTTGAAAGCAGGTGCCTCGCAAAGCGTAGGTGACACCCGCCAAGATGTCCACGATGCGCTGGGCTTTGGCGGCGTCAATGTGCTGTAGGTTGACGAACACCGCCCGTCCCTCCATCAACTTATCCGCCGCTTTGACCGCGTCGTCCAACTTGCGGGGTGCGATCCCAAAGACCGAAGAGCGTTTGCCCCGCACGACCCGCCACTTAGCGAGCACGCCCTCGCGGGCGGATGCTTCCGCCACGCCGTCGGGGTCACCTGCCTCCTCTACCTCATCGCCGAAATGAAACCATCGGGGCAAGCGTGCTAGCCATCCCATCACCGTTTCACCTCGTCAGTGGGCGCGGACCGAAAAGCGCCGTGCCAATCCGCACCATGTTGGCGCCTTCCTCAATTGCCACCTCAAAATCATGGCTCATGCCCATGGACAAGTAACGCAGCGGTGCGCCCACCACTTTTTGCAACCGTTCAAAGAGTGCGCCCATCGCCCGAAAGTAAGGGCGACAATCGTTTGGGTCAGGGCAAAACGGCGGCATCGCCATCAACCCGACGACGCGCAAATTTGGCAACACCGTTACTTGCCGCACGAAATCCGCCACGGCATCGGGTGGGACGCCGCCCTTGGTCACCTCGCAGCCGATGTTGACTTCCACCAAGCATTCCACGACCCGCCCCAATTGTGCTGCCCGCTTGTTCAATTCCTCCGCCAGCGCGTAACGGTCCAGCGACTGAACGAAGCGGCAAAACCGCACGACCAATTTTGCTTTGTTGGTTTGCAGTCGCCCGATAAAGTGCCAAGTGACAGCGTCGCCGATTTGCTGATACTTCGCCCACGCCTCTTGGGCGTAGTTTTCGCCGATGTGCTGCAAGCCCGCCTCAACAGCGGCGCGGATACGGTCTACATCCACCGATTTGGTCGCCCCGACCAAAACGATTTCCGCTGGGTCGCGCCCGACCCGCTGCGCCGCTGCCGCGATACGCCCTTGCACTTGGCGCAAGTTTTCCTTGACCTGTTCAGGCGTAACGATTGTCGCCGCTTCCGCCATCAGGCACCACCCATATCGGTGCGCTGGAGATTTGCGGTCGGTGGGCGCAGAGCCCACCCGCCTGATCACAACAATGGTGGCATGCCCAAACGCTCCCACACCTTAGGCTGCAGCAAATCAGCGAAATGACCGATGACGACATCGGCACCGCACAACTCCGTCGCCTCAAAGTAGGTCGTGACCGCCACGCACCGCATCCCAGCCGCCCGCGCCGCTTGGACGCCGGCAGGCGCATCTTCCACAACGACACATTCATGGGGGCGCAACGGCGGTTGCACGCCTTCGTTTAACCGTTCTAATGCCAGCAAAAAGGGTGTCGGGTCGGGTTTGCCGCGCTCGTAATCGTCATGGCTAACGATGACAGCAAAGCACTCTCGCACGCCTTCCCGCTGCAGCACCGCTTCAATTTGGTGGCGCATCGCCCCCGACGCGATCGCCAAAACAAAGCGTTGCGCCAATGCCCGCACGATGTTCGCCATCCCGTCGGAGGCTTTCACGCGCTCCGTCAGCCACGCGTCGTAAAGCGCCGTCTTGCGCGCCAACACTTTGTCCACCAGTTTCGGGTCGTTCGTGCCGCGGCGTTGCAACGCCAGCCGCACCGCATCGCGGTCGGGCAACCCGATGCCGATGGCGCGATAGTCGTCCCACGCAAGGGTCAACCCCACCTCACGCAACGCCACTTGCAGCGCTTCAAACTGTATCCGTTCGCTATCTACCAGCACGCCGTCAAAGTCAAAAATTAACGCCCGCACGGGCATGGTTTCCAAAGCCGCATTACCCCTTTCGGCGGTAGTTGACGGAGAAGCCGTCGTCCAGCGTCGTGCTGACGATCAGGCTGTCAAATTCGGGGTGTCGGGCGATGAGGTCCAAAAAGGGCTGCATGACTTTGCGGAAGCGAATGGCGTTGTGAACGACCAGCAGGCTACCCTTGGGCAGTTTGTCGGGATACAGGTAGCCGAAATAGTCGCGTTCGCGTCCTTTGTCAGCGTCCAAAAACACGAAGTCAAACGGACCTTTAAGGGTCGGGACGATTTGGTGGGCGTCGCCTTGCAGGAAAGTGACGCGGTGCGCTAAGCCCGCTCGCTTGAGGTTCTCCTTCGCCAGTTTGACCCGTTCAGGCAAAATCTCAATCGTCGTCAAATGCCCGTCCGTCTCTTCCAGCGCCAGACTCAGCCAGATGGCAGAGTAGCCGTTGGAAGTGCCGACTTCCAGCACGCGTTTTGCCCGCGAGGCTTTGACCAATAGGTTGAGGAATTGTCCGTCGCTGCGGGGCACATTGGCAAATTGCGCCCGCATCGTTTCCAGTTCCCGCAGCAGCGGTTCAATCGTTTCCGCGCGGTCGCGTGGCGATGGGCTTTGAGCGGACAAAGTCAGCCAACCCAAACTGCCAGCGCTCGCCAACAGGAAACGGCGGCGGTTGATTTCCCGCACGGTCTGCACCCCCAAGGCGTTCACGCGTTTGCCGCTTTCGTCGGTTGGCGGACGGCGAGGGGCAAAAGTTCGTTCATGCTGCCGCTACGCAATCCCGCCAAATCCAGCGTGACAAATAAAAAGCCGATTTGACGGAAGCGCTCAAGGAGCGCCGAACGGAACTCAGGGTCAAGGAATCGGGCGAACTCTTCAGGCGGGACTTCAATGCGGGCGATGCTACCGTGGTGGCGAACGCGAAAGGCGCGAAACCCATGCTGGCGCAAAAAGTCCTCCGCCTCCTCCACTTGCCGCAGTTTCTCGGGTGTGATGGGTGTCCCGTAAGGGAAGCGCGATGACAGACACGCGAAGGACGGTTTGTCCCAAGTCGGCAACCCCAGCCAACGGGACAATTGGCGAATTTCCGTCTTAGTGAAGCCCAACTCCGCCAACGGCGCTTTTGCCCCATGCTCTTTGGCAGCTTGCAAGCCGGGACGGAAATCGCTCAAGTCATCAACGATGGCGCCATAGACGATGTGCTTGACCCCCAACTGTCGCGCTAATGGCTCCAACTTGCTGAACAGTTCCGACTTGCAAAAGTAGCAGCGATTCGCAGGGTTGGCGGCGTAGTTGGGGTCGTAGACTTCCTCGGTGTCAATGAGCAAGTGGCGGATGCCGATGTCTTGGGCGAGGCGGACGGCTTCGTCCAGCTCGGCTTTGGGGTAGGACGGCGAGCGGGCGGTCACCGCGACAGCGTTTTCGCCCAGCGCCATGTGCGCCGCCTTTGCCAAAAAAGTGGAATCCACACCGCCCGAAAAAGCCACAATGACACTCTCCAACGACCGCAAGTAGTCCAACAAGCGGTCAAATTTGACGCGCAATTGCTCGTCCAGTGGTCGCTCTGGCACTGACATGGTGGTCTTTGCCTCCTTTCGGTCCGCCGCCAACATTTTTGCGCCCCATGCCGACTGCGTCAACCGCTGTCAGCAATGGCAAACTGCTAAGGTGGAAGGGGGTGCTTTGGGAATGCCGACCGTCAGCGTGCAAGTCGGCGATCCGTCGGCGCTGGAACGCGACGCCGTGCTCATCGGCGTCTGGGAAGAAGAGCGCCCTTTTGCGGGTGTTCTGGCGAAAGTGGACAAAGCACTTAACGGACAACTGCGCAAATTGCGCGAATGGGGCGAAGTGAAGGGCAAATGGGGCGAAGTGACCATCGTGCACACCCTCGGTTTGTTGCCGCCCAAACGCATCGTGCTGTTTGGCTTGGGTAAACGCACCCAAGGAGATGCGGAACGCTGGCGGCGCGCTGTCGGCAGTGCCGTCAAAACTTTGCGACGCATCGGGGCACGCCACATCGCGGTCGCCCTTGACAGCGAGGATGAACCTGCTGAAATCGCCCGCGCTGTCGTGGAAGGAGCCTTGCTCGCCGATTACCGCTACCAACGCAAATCGGAAGGCAGTGAGCATGCGACGCTGGAAACACTGGAACTGGTAACGCCCCGACGGCGGACGGCAGCGGCGCTGCGACAAGGCGCGGAACTGGGCAGCGTCATGGCGCGAGCGACGAATTTTGCCCGCGATTTGGTCAACGCTCCGCCGATGGAGATGACACCGACGGCGTTGGCGGAGCAGGCGCAAGCCGTTGCCGAACGCCGCGATTTGACTTGCGAGGTTTACGACGAACGTTGGATAGAGCAAGTCGGCATGGGCGCGTTGCGGGCGGTTTCGTTGGGTTCAGACCAACCGCCCCGATTCATCGTCCTGCGTTACAGAGGCGGCAACGGTGCGCCGACAATCGGCTTGGTCGGCAAAGGCATCACCTTTGATTCTGGCGGACTGTGCCTGAAAACAGCCGAGGGGATGCTGGAGATGAAAGGCGACATGGCAGGGGCGGCAGCGGTCATCGCGGCGATGGACGCCATCGCGCAATTGCGCCCTGCCATCAATGTGCTGGGATGTATACCGGCGACCGAGAACATGCCCGGCGGACGGGCGTTCAAACCCGGCGACATTTTGCGCACTTACGCCGGCAAAACGGTGGAAGTCATCAACACGGACGCAGAAGGACGGCTCATTTTGGCAGATGCCATCGCTTACGCCAAAGCGCAAGGGGCATCGCCCATTTTGGATGCGGCGACGCTGACAGGCGCTGCTATCATCGCGCTCGGTCCTGTGTGCACGGGTGCGTTCGGCAATGATGAGGCGTTGGTGCAGGAAGTCGTTGAAGCGGGGAAACGAGCGGGCGAACCGATTTGGGCGATGCCGATGCTGGACGACTACCGCGAACTGCTACACAGCGATTTTGCCGACATCAAAAACACGGGCGGTCGCCCTGGCGGGGCGATAACGGCGGCGTGGTTCATCCGTGAATTCGCCGGCACGACGCCGTGGGTGCACTTAGATATTGCCCCCACTTTCTGGAGCGACAAAGACAACCACTACTTCTGCCGAGGGGCGACGGGTGTGGCGGTGCGCACCTTTGTCCAATTCGTTTTGCGACGGGCGCAGTAGGAGGGCGTGACTTGGGACAATTTCCCGTTCAACCGCCGATGCCGTCGGGCAGAGAGATTTCCAGCGGCGCGTTGAGCGCGTCGTCGCGGCGGGCAAAGGGAAAGCCGTAGAAGGTGAAGGCGGACCCGCTCGCTGTGGACGGTAGCAGCCGCAGCAGCGCAACCCTGCCCAGCGGTGCAGGCGGTTCCAGCCGCCAAACCCACTGCGCCTCTTGGCGAGTGACTTGCTGGCGCACCGCCCGCCGTTTGTCCAGCCAATCAGCGATTTGCGCGCTGGTCCACCACCGCACTCCCAGTTCGTGCCCGACGGCGATCAGCCGCTCCAACGCTGCCCGCACACCGGGACGGCGGATGTGGGCAGGATGAAACAGGAAGTGAGCGACGCCGCCCATCCGCACTGTTTGCCGCAGCAACCACTCGCCGACGCTAACGGGCACGATGGCGGGGTGAAAGTAACCGGCGTCGGGTATGTCAAGAGCCACCATGTCTTGCGAAAAGAGGTTGATGGCGACGACGGGTAAAAAGCGCCCCGCCGACCCTTCGTCGTCCAACGGGCGCCACGGGTGCGAACCACCGAAAAGGAAACCGATCGTCCCGCGCTTGCTTGGTCCCTTGCTCTGCTCGGCGCGGACACCCAACGCGGTGCACCAGCGGAAAAACTCCAGCCGCCCTTGCCAGCGGGTGTAGTGGTTCTTGTTGCTAACAGCGGCAACGCCTGTTGCGTCTTTGAGCCACTGCCATTGGACGAACAGGTTGCGCTTAGACCAAGTCGTCAGCGGGGTGCCCGAAAAGGCGTCAAAGTGCAAGGCGATTTCGCCGCCGGCGTCCCTGATGGCGCGGTAAAGGCTCTGGGGGTAGCCCCCGGGGTAGAGCACGCACCAAGTGGTGGAAATGTCCCATTGCCGCACTGTCTCCAGCAACGCCCGCCCCAGTTCGGGGTCGTTGCCGTCCGTGTCGTGAGAGATTAACCCGACAGCAGGCAACCCGTCCGCCCAAAACCAAAGCACCGGCAGCGGTAGCCGCTGGCGTTGCGCCGCGAAGAAAATCGCCTGCAACAGCAGCGCCCGCAGTTCGTCGGCGATGGGTTGACCGAAGAAAACCCAGCGCCTGTCGTCCAGCGCAATGCGGTCGCGCTCCCAGTCCAAGACATGCCCGTCTTCGGCTTTCAAAACGCCGTCGTTCAGCGGAGCACTGCCGTCCGGCGCCGGCACCCCATCGCGCGTGACGGCGGTTCCCTGCTGAATGTGTAGAATAGAGCGCAACAGATCTGCCCCGATGGCGATAGCACACCCCTGCCCCCATGTGCGCACCGTGACGG
Source organism: bacterium HR17 (assembly GCA_002898575.1). Classification (NCBI taxonomy): domain Bacteria; phylum Candidatus Fervidibacterota; class Fervidibacteria; order Fervidibacterales; family Fervidibacteraceae; genus Fervidibacter; species Candidatus Fervidibacter japonicus. The sequence goes on along the minus strand of BEHT01000022.1, from coordinate 9,442 downwards.
CATCGCCGACGGTTTCGCCGTCGCGGTCCACGCAACGCATCACCGCTTGCGCTCCGGCAGCGGCGCGCAACCGAACGCCGCCGAAAACATGCAGCGACGACTGCAAACCGCTGCCGATAGGGTGTGCCGTCGCAACCTGCAGCCACGCTTCAGTGATTTGACCGAGCGACCGAACGCCCAAGAGGTCATCCAACCCATTGGTTGCGCCGACTGCGATCAAGCCGCCGCCCTGCTGGACAAACCAACGCAAGCGCGCCCGTTCGGCTGCCGACAGCGACTTGCGTCCCGCTATCACGCACAGCGGTGTCCGTTGCGGGTCTACTGCGCCTGGTCGTGTCTGGCGAAAAGGCACTCCCGCATGAGTCAGCACTTCAACGGCGTAGCGATCTGTCGGTGCATCCCCGACGACAAGCGCCAGCATTGCGCCATCCCCCTCTCATGCCAGCGACGGGCGTGGAAAAGTATGAGCGGCTTTGGCAAAATTGTTTCGGTCAATAACGCCGCCCGCTGACGCCGCTAAACGGAGGTGAATCGCCCGATGCCCAGTTGGAGTGTCTACCCGCCGGAGGACATCGTGCCCGATGAAGTGGAACTGCTGGCGGCGCAGATTGAGGAAGATGGCGGCAAAGTGCTGAGCATCTATCGGGAGCCGTATGGCAACAACTGGCAACTGTTTGCGTTGCTGCCGTTGTTGAAGGTGCAACCGACGCCGTTCCAACGCGACCTGTCGCCGCAACATGTGGACCGGCTGCAGGAAGTCATCAGCGAACTGCGGCGCTATCTAGACCCCATTGTGGTCGTTCGCACGCCTCAAGGCGACTACTGGACGCCCAACGGCAACCACCGGCGGGAAGCCATGACGCGCCTGGGCAAAGGCATGATCGCTGCCATCGTCGTGCCTGATGTCAAGGTTGCCTACCAAATCCTCGCCCTCAACACCGAGAAAGCCCACAACCTTAAGGAGAAGGCGTTGGAAGTCATCCGCATGTATCGCGGTTTGCTCAGCGAAGACGGTAGCATCCGCGAGGCTGACTACGCCTTTCACTTTGAAGACGCTTACCTAATCACCTTGGGGCTGATTTACGAGAAACGGGAGCGGTTCAGTGGATCGGCGTATGCGCCCATCCTGCGCAAGGTGGACAGTTTCTTGGAGATGCCGTTGCCAACGGCGCTGCAGGAGCGAGAGCGGCGGGCGGCGTTGTTGGAAGAAGTGGACGCCCTTGTGGAGCCCATCGTGCAAAGCCTACGGGAGCGAGGTTTTAACCACCCCTACCTCAAACAAGGTGTCGTTTCCAAAGTCAATCCCATCAAGCGCAAGCGGTTAGTGGACATCAGTTACGACGAAGCCCTCAAGCGCATGAAGCGGGCGTTGGAGCGCCTTGACCCGTCCACCATTACACCTGAAGACTTGGCAGCAGCAGTGGCGGAAGAGTAAGGGGCACAAAATTATGGGGCAACGTAAAGGGTGCCGTAGTTGAGGCGGCAACACGGGCGCATGACAGCACGGACGGTGGTCGCTAGCCTCTTTAGACCGACCCCATCGGAGTCCATGAACACCGCGACGATGCGGCGCCCTTTGACAGCGGCGATAAGATGGTCCTCACCCTGCAGACCCACAGCGGTGGGTGAAGGAATGTCAAAGGGAGTAGGGTTTTTGAGCCCTGTCGTCAGGTAAAAGAACCCGGCTTGCTGCAAGAGCAAAAACACGCGGTCACCGCGCCCCTTGTGAGCCCGCAAGGCGTGCACATCATGGATAATGCTCGGTAAGTCTTTCGCCCGCACCAACATGCCTTCAAAGTGCGGTAGTGCGATGGGGCGCAACACCCCTCCTTCTACCCGCAACAGCAAAAATCCCAGCGTGCCGATAAGCAACAGCGTCAGAAGCCTTGTCACCGTCGTTGAAACTCTCTGCCAACCCTTCCAACGCCTGCTCTGCGCCCAACTCAAACTGGCATACCCAGTGCCCAGTAGGTAAAAAGGCGTTGCGTGCAAGATGTGAGAGCGCCCAGCGTGCGGGTAAAGGGCGAGGACCGCTAGCCCCACGAAGAGGGAAAGGGCAAAAGCCAGTCGCCGCCCTATCGGATGCGGCGTGGGCTTGAAAAGAAGAAAGGACACCGATACCAGCGCCAGCAATGGCAGCCACGCCACCTGCAGTTGTAGAACATGACGCACCGATTCGTGGGACGGACGGGTCACCAACTCCGTCGCCCAAACGATCATGTCCGTGAAGTTTTTCGTCAGCGGCACTTTGCTGTAGCGCAGGTAGTTGACCTTGTTGGCGAACACATAGTCCACACATTCCCGCCACGTCCCTATGAGAACGATGTAGACCAACACGGGCGCGACACAGAGGCAAAAGGCCGCGACCGCACCCCCGCCGATCGCCAGGCGCATCGGTAGCGCCGCCGGCAGCACAGCGGCAACGCAAAGCACCGCCGCGAGGGCATAAGCGCCCAAGTTGTGCTTACACAAAAACGCCCCGCCAGCGCATGCGCCGGCGACAAGGAACCACTTACCGACTTGACGCTGATTGGGAGTGGTAAGGGCTTCTATGACTGCCGCGAGGCTGCCCATCACGAAAGCGTAGGCGATGGGTTCGTAAGGAGCGCTAGGCGGCGGCATCGCCATCAGTAAGTTCGCCAAACACAATGGAGCTGACGGTTTGTCGCGCCCCGTTAACCGGGCAAACACGAAACATGCCAGCATCACTGTGACGGCAAACGCGAAGGCGTTGACCACCCGAATGGCAAACAGGTGCACACCACAAAGGTGCGTAGCGAGGACCGTCAGCATAAGAGGAAGCGGAAGGACGCCCAAGAAGAAGTCACGGTAAGGCAGGTCCCCTTCCCGAGCCCGATAGGTAATCCACAAAAACCAACTCTCGTCCTGCAGGTTGACGACCCGGAGGCTGTAAAGCCCCATGGCGGCGATGAAAAGCGCGACCCCACAAAGGAACCAAACACGCCACTGACCGTTCAGGTGGCAGATCACTTTACCTCACCGGGTGCCGGTGCCGAATTTGCCAGAGGTGGGTTGAACCGGCTGCCGAAACGCTGCAAGGGGATCCCCATCATGCGGTCCAACTGCGTGGGGTAACGCCCTTGCCGTCTCACAACCTTCAACTGCACGATACCCCAAAGAGCAGCCAGCGCCAACCGTAACCGCTTCCATTCTGAGTACGCCGATGCCCCAACAGGGCGCACCTGCCTGACGACGGGTACCGAAACCGTGCGGACCTTGCACGCCGAGAGCAAAGTGAGCAGGTAAGGGGGCACAGACGGTAAGGCGAGGAGCCGGTCCACGACTTGCCGCCGCATAACGCAAAAACTGCCTGCGTCGCGGGGCACTTTGCCGAACCAATGGAGCAGCGTCTTGAAGGCAAAAGAGGTGCCCAGTCGCAACCCGCTCTCGTAGCGTCCGCGCCGCCCGGCGAAGACGACCCCGATGTCGGGCGATGCAAGCAATGTGGCGACGAGATGCGGGAGGGCTTCGGGCGGATCTTGAAGGTCGGCGTCCATGACCGCCACAATGTCACCCACTGCATGGGCTAATCCAATGACAATCGCTTGATGCTGCCCGACATTGTGCGCAAGGTCAATGACGCTCACTTTGTCGTCCCGTAACGCTATCCGTTTGAGAACTTCCAACGACCCTTCAGGGCAAGCGTCGTTGACAAACACGATGTCGTAGCGATCTGTCAACGGTGCGATAGCACACAAAAGACGGGCGTAAAGCGGCTCAAGGGTCGCCGCGTTACGGTAGACGGGCATGACTACGCTGAGCGTTATTTGTTGCTGCCGCTCGCGATGCCTTACGATACCATCGGTCATGGCGTTGCATCCACTCCATTGTGGCTTGCAACCCGTCAGGCAGTTCATGGGTCGGTTGCCAGTGCAAAAGACGGCGCGCTTTGTCAATGTTTGCTACCCAGCAGGGCGTGTCTGTTGGATGCTGCGGGTGAGCGCCGACCTTAACGGCAATCGGACGCCCTACCAACCGCGCCGTCACCTCCACGACCTGCCGGTTGCTCCACTGCTTGCCCGTTCCGATGTTGAACACGCTGCCGGAGGGCAGTGGCGTCGCCAGCGCTTTTAAATAAGCGTCCGCGACATCGCCGACGAACACAAAATCGTGGTAGGCGTCGTTCGCCGTCAAGGGCACTTCACCTCCCCAAAGTGCCGCACGCAAAACCGTCGGAACGAACCGGTTGGGCGCTTCCCAAGGACCGTAAACCGAAAAGAGGCGCAAGTTCACGATGGGCAACGCGTGGCGTCGGGCGAAATAGTCACAAATCGTGGCAGCGCACGCTTTTGCGAGCCCTCGGAAAGTGTTGGGACGCAGGGACAAACGCTCCGCCAACGGAAACGAACGCGTCCCGTATTCCATTGAACTACCCGAATGCACAAACTTTTCAACGCCGAGGCTAAGCGCCGCCTGCAGCAGATTCAAGGTGCCCAAGGCGCTGACGAGAAAGGCGTTCCGTTCCTCATCCGGACTACAGGGATGCCCGCTACTCATGGCACAGTGGACGATAAAATGCGGGCGGACACGCCGCAAAACAGTGCGCACGGTTGTCGGGTTCGTGATGTCACCCTCGTGCACGGTGACACAAGGCTCTACGCCTGAAAGGCGCCAACGGTTCGTCGTGGGGCGCAACAAAAGGTGCACACAGACACCGTTTGCGAGCAAGTGGCGCACAACATTGGCGCCGACGAAACCGCTGCCACCAGTGACGAGGGCGACGCTGCCTTTCAGGTCGTGCAACTTGCCACCACCTCGTTAGTGGGCGCTGCTTTCGCGTTCCATGCCTGCACGAGGGCATATAAGGCTTGGCGGTCGCCCTCCACCTCGGCAGGGGAACGCATAGTGGCGGCGTGCAACGCACTGAGGATGCGGGGCACTTCTACCGCGAGGTTGCGCCCCTTGATGTCACGGTGAAAAGAGCGGCGCAAAAAACTAAAGCGACATCCCAGCCGCACCATTTCACCGATTAACAACCGGCATGGGATTGGATGCCCCTTATCGGGGAGCGTCAGACCACCAAAGCCAAAGGGAGTGTCCAAGAAACATGCCCGCACCCGTTCAAGAGTGCCGTCCACCAGCGCCGTGAAGATGTTAGGCGTACCCCGTTCAATGGCGAGGTCGTTCAAGCCGACATAGACCCGCGACAGGGGTAATCGTCCCAATTGAGCGGCACAATGGACAGCCTGCACCGTCTCCACCAAAATACCGACCCCACATCGCTCCCTTGTTAACCGCAAGACCCACATAACTTCGTCAGGCGAGCGCACCATCGGCACCATGATTTCTTCGGCACCTGCTGCGATAGCCGCTTCTATTTCTCGCGGTGTATTTGGGTGTGGAGGGTTGAGACGGCAAAGGACGCGGGCATGGGTGCATTGCCGAACGCGCCGCAGGTCGTCCACTGTATGCCGGTTGATTTCCGTGTCAGCGCCCTTTTGGCGCTCCTCTTTGCCCAGGTGCTCCCAGTCCACGATGATGGCTGCCACACCCGCAGCAACCGCTTCGCGAATAAACTCTGGATCTACGCAGAACAGAACCAACTCAAACTCCGCACTCACCGTTCGTCACCCCTTTGTGAATTGATCACTCTCAAAACACACCTTTGATAACCCGCCAAATGGCATCGGCTTTCAAGGGGGATCACTGCCGACCAACCGAGACACTTGGCAAAATCTCGGCGGGAACGCTGACAAGGTTGAGGTGAACGCGATGGCAGAAACATGGCGGACGCCTTTGTTCAACGCCCACCAACGCGCCGGTGCCAAGTTCGTTGAGTTCGCCGGCTGGGAAATGCCAATCCACTACGGCAGCATCTTGGGAGAAGCGAAGGTCGTCAGGGCATCCTGTGGCATGTTTGATGTCAGCCATATGGGACGAGTTTTCGTGCAAACGCTTAATGAACGGGACGAGGATCGCGGGACGGGGGACGAGCAAAAAGGCGATGATGTGGCGGAAGCGTTGGATCGGCTCGTAACGATGGACATCAAAGGCATGGCTGACGAGCAAGTTCGTTACGGATTCTTGTGCAATGAACGGGGCGGTATCATTGATGACTTGACAGTTGCGCGATTGGACGATTGCCAGTTCCTCGCCGTCGTCAACGCTGCTCGCCGCGAGACCGATTTCGCTTGGATGCGACAAAACTTGCCCAACGAAGTTGCCCTGATTGACCGAACTTTTGAAACAGCAATGATTGCCGTTCAAGGTCCTGACGCGATAGCAATCGTGGACGAATTAGCCGATGTCAGTAAAAAGCCAAGTTCGTTGAAGCGCTTCCGCATTGACAGTTTTTTGCTTGTCGGTGTTGAATGCCTCGTTTCTCGGACGGGATACACAGGTGAAGATGGCGTGGAAATCATTTGTCTCTCCGATGAAGCGGAGCGAATTTGGGATGCTTTGCTGGCGAAAGGAGTTCAACCTTGCGGTTTAGGGGCGCGTGACATTTTGCGGCTTGAAGCGGGCATGTGCCTTTACGGGCATGATTTGAACGAAGACACTACTCCTCTTGAAGCCGATTTGATGCGGTTTGTGGCGATGGACAAATCTTTCATCGGCAAAGACGCAATTGAAAGGCAGATGCGGGAAGGCATTAAGCGTAAACGAGTCGGTTTGAAACTGTTCACAAGGGCAACTGCACGAGAGGGAGCGCAAGTTCTCGCCGACGGTCAACCGATTGGCGTCATCACCAGTGGCGTTTTTTCGCCTCATTTGAACACTGCCATCGCAATGGCTTATGTGGCGATTGAGTGGGCAAACATCGGCACAAAAGTTCAGGTCTTGGTGAGAGAGCAACCCCACGATGCCGAAATTGTCCCAATGCCCTTTTTGCCCTTACCGTCGCGAAAAGCCTAACAATTGTAAAGAGGTGCCATGACATGGCGATTTTCGTGACGGAGGAGATGTTGGAAAGGGAAGTGGCGAATTTTTTGGCGGAGCGTCTGAACGCTCCCACACTTGAGCAAGGTTCGCTGCGACGACCGAGAAGGCAATTTGACATTTTGCTCCGCCTAAATGACGAACGGTTCGTCGTGGAGATGGAAATTGGTGAAGGATGGCGCAAAGTTCTGGAAGGTGTCGTCCAAGCCAACGAATACAAAAATCGTTTGAACGCTGAAGGCATCATCGCCCTCGTTTACCCGCCGACCATCCGCCGAACTGTGGACAGTCAAGAGCAAGTCCGTAGCCTTGTTTTGGCAACGCCAGTGCAAGCGCTTATCCTCTCTACCTTCCTGAACGCTCATTTTCCCGCCATCAAGTTGCCTGAATTGTCAAGGCTCATCAAGGAGGCATGGGAAAAGTATCAACAACAACGAGTCGCTACCATAGCGCCAGAGTTGATTATCAGCGCTTTGCGGGAATGTGTGCAATTGCTGTCAGCGGAGTTGCGACAAAACCGAGGGTTGGCAGATCCCGTCGTAGAAACAGTTGTCGGTTCGTTTGAGTTGTTCCACATCTTGGCTGAAGGCGAAATGCAACCGAGCAAGCAACTGGAGAAGCAACTGCAGTTGGCAGCCTTGGACTTGGCGGCTTATGTCCTTGTCAATCAACTGCTGCTGTATCGCTTGCTGGAGATGGCGATTGGGTTGCCTCCATTGCGCCCTATTGAACGGACAGAAGAGTTAACACGCTATTTCAGTGCAGTGACCCGAATCAACTACGAAACCGTTTACAGCGTGGATGTCGCCGGTCGCTTGCCTGACATGCCATCCATTCGCCGTCACATCAACGATGCGATTGCAGCGCTGGCAGCGTTGCGCCCTGAAGAGTTGCCTCACGATTTGATGGGACGAGTGTTCCATGAGTTTTTGCCTTTTGAGACCCGCAAGTTGTTAGGCGCTTTTTACACGAAACCGCAAGCAGCGGAATTGCTTGCAGGTTTGGTCATTGACAACCCTGATGCAGTGGTTTTTGACCCTGCCTGCGGAAGTGGCACTTTGTTAGTGGCAGCATATCGGCACAAACGACGGCTGTTGCCTGAGTTGTTGCCCAGAGAACAAAGGCACAAGCATCACGAGTTTGTGGAGCGTCAACTTTACGGTGTGGACATCATGCCTTTCGCAGCCCACCTCGCGGCGATGAACATGACCCTTCAAGATGTCCACGCAAAAGTCAACTACCTACGCATCGGTGTCGGACATTCCCTTACGCTCACTCCCCGCGCTCAAGTTGGGACAATTGCCAGCCAATTTTCGCTATTTGAAGTTGCCGAGGAAGTGGACTTGAACAACCCAGCACCCAAACGGGGCACCGCTTTTCGTTTACCTGCTCAAGTGGACATTGTGCTGATGAACCCACCCTTTACCCGCAAGCAGCGTTTGAAAGCCAACATGTTGGGCAATTACAAAACAGCCTTCCCGCAAGCCCAAAACTATTGGGCGTATTTTTTGGCTTTGGCGGACAACTTTTTGTCTGTCGGCGGAAAAATTGCTGCTGTCCTGCCCCGCGACTTTTTGAGCGGAGGTCCCAGCCAAGCAGTGCGTGACTGGCTTTGGAGTAACGGTCGTTATTGCCTGCGTTACTTAGTCAAGACGACGAAAGAAATAGCATTTAGCGAAGCCGCTCGCTTTCGCGATTTTTTGGTCGTGTTGGAAAAACGCAACGCCAATGCCGCCCAAACTTTGCCCCCATGCGCCATCGTTTACTTGAAGCGACGGCTCAACGAGTTAGAGTTGGATGAGGCTGCTGATATTGCCCGTCGCATCAAAAGGTTGCAACAAGGGCAGCGGTGGGACGATGACGATTGCTCTGTCGTCTGGTTGACACAAGAAAAAGTTCGCGCAAGTGACCCTGCCTTTCAGTTCTATGTGGCATTTTCCGACCCCGAGACCGCTGAAACTTTGCTGGCGTTTTTAGACGCCTTGAAAGCGAAAGCGGGGCAACACTTGACGACGCTGACAGAAGTTGTGCGCATCACGAGGGGTTTAAATCCCGCTCAAAAAGGTGTCATCAAAGCCATTTACGCCGTCCGACCGCTTCATCCAGACCGCTTGCGTCAATCCCCACTCGTTGTGGAAGAGGAAACACAAAACGCAGTCGTCGTTAGGTTCGCCAATCAGTCGTTCAAAATCCCCCGCAACGCGCTATTACCTGGGTTGAAAACTCACGCTTACTTGCCAACGATGGACATCACCGTCAACAGCGATTGGTTTATTTGCCGACGGTTTAAAGGCTTTGACACCATTGAACTGGTGCTGGGGGTGAAGGTGGATTTTGATGCTTTGAACCGAAAGGCGAGCGCAGCAGCAACTCATTTAGCAGTCGGTTACCGCTTAGACTTAGCCGCGCCGGGAACATGCCTCATCGCTTTCTACAGCGACCAAAAGGTTGTGCCTCAACAGGCGTTCTCATCATTTCACGCTGACCCTGCAATGGCGAGAGCCTTGTGCCTTTGGCTTAACGGAGTTGCCTTTATCGTCCA
>BEHT01000021.1 GCA_002898575.1 bacterium HR17 | reverse complement strand
TCTGTTCGTTAGCCGCCCCATGAACGCATCCATAGTCAAGGATCAATCAAACCCTATGCGAAAGGGAAACGGCCACCAGTCTTTCAACAAGGGGCGCAAGCATCCTGCCCATAACATTCCAGCCGTTAAATAGTGCCCCAATGCGATGCCTAAGAATAAGGGGATAAGTTTGTTGTGCGAAATAACCGGGAACGGTCAAAGCAGGGAAGAAAGCCCTAACCCCGCCACTCATGGCAGGAATGATTGACATAACGCTAAAGATGTAAAAGGCAATAAGTTCAGACTCGGTCAAGTGCAGAGGTTTCCGTAACAGGAGAGTTACTAATAACAAGCCGAGTAAAGCAGGCACGGGCGGATTACCACCCGCAATGTTACTTGCGCCTGTAAAGAGTTCCATGTGATAAATCCACAAATTAACCGCTGCGACGAAAAAAGATACTCAAAGACAATAATAAGGCCCAACGGATAGCGTTCTGGTGAGAGTAAAGCATGAGCCCTCAACCCCATATGCTGAAGCTTCGTTATTAATCGTCATCAAATCCTGCTAGGATAGGACCAAACATTAAGGTGCCCCCATAGGCTCTGGATTTGATGTTCCTCCAATGGAACCACTTAGCATGTCCATCACCGAAAGTGAGAGTTGCCCCTGCTAAATGGCGTGGCCAATTTTGCCAAGTTGTCTCTGGTATGCGTGCCGTGACGGCCGCTGGACATCCACATCCTCCGCCCAATACGCCACCTTCTGGGTCTGTTATTGTCCAAGTGCCGATATACTCCCATGGGTTTCCGTTAGCGAAAGCGATACGAACATTTACCCTTAAATCACGATCGGCACAGTAAGAGTAAAGGAAAGTATTCCAGTGATCAGCGATAACAACGAAGGAGGCGGGGTATCTTAAAGACGCCTGGCTACCATAGCGACCAAAAATGAGACTGTATCTGGAACCGTCAGGATGATCATTATGAACGAGCTCATTAAACCCGTAGTTGACCGGAAAATTGGTTCGTCCTTGTGTGGCAGGATAACAAGAAGCGTTCCACTGCCACCGAAGCCGAGCAGAAGGACAGCGGAAGACATCACGGTTTCGAGTGTAGGGTTCAATAGCTTCATACTATTGCAGGGCACCGCGATATCCTCCTGCTTGATATCTTCCGCCTCTTGAAGCGAAACGCCCGAAAAGAGCGCAAGGGGTGCGATAGAACGGAAATCGCTCATCGTAGTCTTGCGTATACTGCAGAAGAGCCAGTCCAATGTTCTTCATGTTGTTTAAACAGGCTGACTGTCGGGCTTTCTCCCTTGCCGCGCTAAACACGGGGAACAGAATCGCCGCCAGAACAGCAATAATGGCTATCACCACCAGCAACTCAATCAAGGTGAACGCTTTGTGCATAGCCATCAACCTCCTCTCAGAAGGATTAGGTAATTTCCCTAACGCCAATGGTCAACTAAAGCGGAGCCAATGCAGAAACAAACCAAAGGGTCAGATCCATGAACTTTATTTCTGTCAAGTGTTGACTTTTGCTGTTTCATGTATCTCGCACCCTTAAAGTTACCCGGCGATAACCCAATATAGTCTGATCCTCTTGAACTCCTTAAAGACCACCATAACGGCTATAATCCTCGACCAACAGCGGATCAGTTGCCCAATGACAATTGGGGAAGTCCCAATGGTAGGGGATAGGCCAGTTCATTCGGTCATAAGCCGAATAAATGCGTACTGCCTTAATATGCCCATCCGCAAAAGCCATTGGGGCTACGGCTATTAGGCGTTCGGTTTGTGAGTCAGCAACGACATGATGCGTCCCTAGCCAGTGGCGATCTGAGACGACAAAAAACAAGACCGGATTCATACAATGCGCAAGAGACTTCGCCCTGAACACACACTGGGATGAACCTGTCCGACACGTCCATGACATCCAGTCATTCAAGCGTTTATCTATGCTAACCCTAAAACGAATACTCACATAGCCTTCAGCAAGAGGGTCACAGACAGGGCAATCCCATGCCTGGTCATTGCGGAGATAAGGTATGAGGGCGATAAAACCCCAGTTGGTGTCAGGGTTGTAGTAGTTTTGGACAGGCGGCATTATTTCGTCATAGTCTTGAGCATACATGAGAACGGCTTGGCCAATCTGGCGGGTTTCGGAGAGACAACGTGCTAACAGGGCACGCCGTCGTGCTTGGCTGAAAACTGGGAACAAAATCGCCGCCAATATAGCAATAACAGCAATCACGACGAGCAGCTCTACCAAAGTAAAACCATTTTTCGTTTGGCGCATCGCCAATCCCTCCTTCCTTAAATTTGTTAGCCCAAGTTTTAGTTTTCTCTCCGTCCCAATTTTTAGCCCCTCGCGGTTAACCAAATTCAAAGGTTCATTAACACCGCATTAAACTTGAACCGGCTCAGCAACGAGATGTGTCGGAACAGTGGCTTTTCCCGGACCACTGACCCACTCGTGACCAACTCAGCCGTAACGAAGTCAAAGCAGCGACACTTTGTCCAAAGCGTCTTTAGACCCTCCTTTCTCAGACCAGCTTGCGGTGCCATGATAATTATCAGGGCAATAAGGCTTAGCGTAAATAGAGAGAGCATTAATGGGCGACAAATTCCCGATGGTGCGGAAAAATGTCGCCTAAAGGGAGTGGGAGGTATGAAGGCTCGTAGCGCAACTTCTACTAATAAGGCAAGCACAAAAGTGGCTTCACCATCGGCAAAAAGAGCAGCGCCTTTGACAGTGCGAGAACTTTATCGCGTTCTGCACTTTAAGTTTGTGCCTTATCCTTTGCGCCCCAGAGATTTGCTGAAATTACTGAAAACTTTGCTGCCTTATTCGCATTGGTCAGAACGCCGTCTGCGCAGGTTGATAGAGCGAACTCTCACTGACCCTCGTGCCAGCACGATGCTTTCCGTGACCATCATCCCACTTGATTTCGTTGTCGTCGAAGTCGGAATTTTGCAGGCAGGCGAATTGCTCTTTGACCACGCGCAAGAGTTAGGCTTTGATGTCGCAGCAGCAAAGCGAACTGGCGTTGTTGCTGAATTGCTGGGGCATCTTTTTTGTGCTGATGGGTTACCACCAATCGCTCCTGTTCAGCCCAAGCGATGGCAAACGATTTCGTTGGGCTTGTTGAGGGAGACGGTTCGGTCAGGCAAGACCGTTGTGCTCTTTGCGGGTGGTGAAGAGAAAGCCCGAGCCGTTTGGGCAGTTTACCAAGCCAAACGGGCAGGTGGTTTACTCTTTAACACTTTGGTCACCGACGAAAGTTGCGCAAATGCGTTGCTGCGAATGGCGCAGCAGCACCACGATGGAATTGTTGCAGAAAATTTGCAGTGGCGAAGGGAGAGAATGAAATTTTGGGCTGTACATCTTCAATTTGCTGCGACGCCTCACCTTGAGCATCGCAGTGAGGTTGCCAAGCAGTTGAACATAAGCAGGGAGTTGGCAAGCGAGTTGTTAGACGAATCCCTTTACGGCAACGAGACTTCTTCCCCTATGGTGCGATTGAAAGTTTTTCCACCAAATGCCTGAACCAATGCCCATTTTGGATTTGGAAGTTGCCCTCTTGCAAACTTTAGGTCTAAAAGAAGTGCGGGTTGTGGAAGTGGGACGAGGTGAATGGGCATATTTTGCTGTCGGACACGCTGCCGCTCAACTTCTGCTGGAATGGCTGAACGAAGCAGGTCGCTTTGCCGTTGGCTTAGATGGCGGTCGGGCAATTCGGGCTTTTGTTGAAGCGCTGAATTTGCCCCATTCGTTGGCGCGTTTCCCCAGACTTGAACGGTTGGAATTTTACGCCTTGCACGGTCGTACTCGCCGAAAATCGCTATGGAGTGCGAGCGTCAATGACATCTTGGACGCCGTTGCCATCCGTTGCCACGAAAGCGAATTAGGCAAAAGAGTGTGCTGCCGTTCCTTTGAAGGTGACGCCGTCGTTGAAAAATTGGACGCCATTTTTGCCAGCATAGGCGCTGTGGATGAACAGAACCGACAAGTTTTGCAAAGCAGGGGCATCGTTCTTTCAAATCTTGACAAAGCCGTCGGTTTATTCTTTTCGCAACCTTTTGATGTGACTGGACAACCCGTTGATGGTGACATTAGTCAAGCGTTAGGTTCTGTTTCGCTGGAAGCCGTTCGCCTTGCTGTAAGGCGGGGCACCCCTGTTATCGGGTTGGTCGCTAATCCTCAAAGAGCGATGTCAGCACTCGTTGCTTGTCGCAGCGGTTTAGTCAACTGTCTCATCGCCGACCGCCGAACGGCTGAAGCACTTCTGAAACAGGCAACTACCTGAGCACCATTATGCCCAAATCAACAAACTGATTGCCAATGGTTTGACAACAATTCCTCAAAAACCTCATTTTTGTCCTTAAAATTGCCTAAAATTACTATTTACAAGCAAGCATGTGTGTGCTATTTAAGCGTAGTGAGGTTTCCAATTGAATTGGGGGGAATAAGAGATGCAATCATTTCACCGAAGGGTAACGCAACTTCGCCGAATTTGGTGGCTTATTACACTTGTCTTGTTTTGCCCTCTCGCAATAAAAGTTTATGGACTCAATCAAGTTAGTGGAACGCAAGTTTCCTCAAGGCTTTCTGTCCAAATCTTTGATACGGGTGGGGGACAAGTGTCTTATCTTTTTGACGATTGGGGAGGTATCAGTTTCTCCCTCAACAACACCTCCAACAATCACGATGAAAGTGGAGATATTCCCTTCTCCATCCACCCAGAGGGGTCAGGTGTTTTTGAGATTGGTGCAGGGGTAACAGAGGGCGGTCCTGAGGAGCTTAATCCCTATGGACGAATTAGTTTGCTGGCATGGATGAAGACAATTTTTCGCTTTCTCTTTACATTGCCAGATCCTGAAACACTTTCTGAGGATGCGACTCTGCCTTCATCTCTGGGTTTTGTGGAGTTTAGTGAGGCATGGGTAGGGGCATCTTTAGAGGGTTCGGGGTATGCTAATGGAACTGTCACAACACCCATTGCTTCAGCGGGAGCAGGGGTGTCAGAAGCCTAGCCTCACGCGGAGCAGTATGACTTCAAACGGGATGGAGTTATTAAATCAGTTAACATTGTCTCAGGATATAGCGATGAGGAAGTGAGGTTTGATGGCAACATTTCTTGTGAAGCAGTGGGATTTGGAATCGCAAGTGCTTCCGCTAAAGCACGAGTGGGCATTGTTGTCCTATCAGGGGTTGACCCTTTGGGAGTCCCAGAAGTTGGGGATAATGAGTTTGTGTATTGGGAGAGGTTTGAAGAAAATGATGTGAGGTTGGTGATTCCAGTCTCAGCAACTGTCATCTCAGGCTTTGAACCAAATGAAGATTTGCTTCAATGGTTTGTGGTAAGAGAGGGACTTGCATTTGGTGGTGAGACATTGCCATTGGATAATTCCGACTTTGGTGAAAGATGGGTGATTTTAACCTTCAATGGTCAGGATGTTCATGCCGCAAAAATTGAAATCTTCTTCCCTGCAACTGGCAATAAGCATCCAGAGGATGTATCAGCAGCATGGGGATATGCCTTCTGGGAAGGCGAGAAGGAAGGGTGGCCAAATCCACTACCAATGTTTAAAACGCCTAATTGGTTTTATTACTACTGGAAAGCTCATCCAGACCCAGAAGTTCGTTTCGGGGTGCGATGGAGTATTATGGGCAAAAATGCCCGATCTTTCTACTACCCAGGGGATCAACATGTTTACATCAGTGATGATGTGTGGGAAGGCACGGTTGAAGGGGAGAGAGGATGTTGGACTACATGGTATATCACATCTTCAAACATTGTTGACTTCGAACATGTTCGCGCCATAGATGCGTTTGTGCGGGCGGTTATTCACGAAAAGACGCATAAGATTCTCTGGGAAGAAAGCCAGCAGCCAGGATGGGTAGATAGCGATGGAGATGGAGTTTCAGATCAAAGAGAAATAGAAGCGGGATTAAACCCAAACAATCCAAATACTTTCGACTTAAGTTCTGTAGAAGTGCCCAAACCCCCAACTTATTCCTTTGATGAGGAACTGTATTGTAGTTTACAGGAATATGGCAAGTTTGGCGATAAAACCAAAGATTGGGCAGATGACCATGGATTAAATTATGGAGGTCAAAAGCCTTGTTTGATCTGCGTGCGTTGAAACCTACAACAAAATGGGAAAATGTAAGGTAAGGAGGGATTAAGCATGCTGAGGATCCATAAATTTGCTGCGTTCATTGTGTTAGTCTCTTGGTCACTTGTATACTTCGGCTTCTGCCAGCAGACAGTGCATCGTTCCGCTTTTTTGGAACAAGCACATCAGCGATTGCGACAAATGGGCAAATTAAGGCAATGGGGGATTAAAGGTGAAAAAGAGAAGATTCCTGAATTGATAAGAGCGTTACGGGAAGGAATGTCGTATACTAAAGTTGTTGCTGCTAAGGCGTTAGCACGATTGCGGGCTGAAGAGGCTTTAGAGGTTCTTAAAGAGGAGGGGCAAAAATTAAGCAAAAAAGCCTGGTCAACTGGATTAGGAACTAACGAAATGCATGCCCTCGTAAGCATTACAACAGCCGTTGCTAGGATAGAGGCAATGAAATCAGGACATAACCCAAGTCGAATCGTAAAATTGTTCCTTGACCGGTGCGGAGGTATTAGCCTTGATGCTCTTAATCGTTCGGTAATGGGAATGTGGGAACGAGTATTGATGGAGGAGTATGTCCTAATTTTACGGGAATTGGCTGATCTGATAGCAACAATGCGTCAAGCAGGATATGATGAAAGGGCTTTAAGTAACTTAGAGCGTTCTTTCAATTTCCACTTGGATTACCCTTGCAAATTGAAGTTGGAACTTAGCAAGATTAAAAGCAGGCAAAGAAGGGTCAACCTGCTCGTTCAGCGCATCCTGTCGGCAAAATCAGGGACAAGGGAGCGCTATTATGATGTCCAAGCATTAGCCGACGAGGGGGGTGATGATGTGAGGGAAATTGTCTCCAAACACCTTCTTCAAATTTATCAAAATCGCGAAAAAGTTAAAGAATATTGGCGTATTGAGATGTTACTTCATGTGTTTGGCGCTTTAGGTGATCCTAAGGCTCTGCCGGTGGTTCGACTTTTCCTGAATGATCCTAACCAATTCGTCAGGACGAAGGCATTGCGAGTTGAGGAAAGTTTAAGGAAGGGGGAAGTATTTCCGGTTCCGGATGCGTTGGGATATTAGCCCTAACACTGAAGCCAGGCTGCATCCAATTCGCTGGCGGTTAATCATTCGCGTATCGGTGCTAAAATTTGCCATACTCACCAATGACAAAGAACTCTACTGCTCCCACCATGAAAAGGGTGTCCTTGGAGATAAGGGTAAAGATTGGGCGGATGGACACGGGTTAAACCATGGATTACCGTCATGGTATTTCACCCCTGTTGAAGTCGCAATATTAGTCCGATAAGGAGGGACGCAACCATGCAAGTTATTTGGGTAAATGTGGTCATTACAGGACGGACATTGCTGTTAGTAACTTTGTTCGTCTTACTCGGATGGGTGCAATGGCAACACTGCTTGGCACAAGAGCACTTGCCGTTAAGGGCACAACAGATGTTAGCACAGGCACGCAAAATCGCTAAATTTAGACAATGGGGTATGAAAGGAGCAAGGCATCGTATCCCTGAACTCATCAAGGCACTTGAGGATCCCGATCCCCGAGTCCAGTCTGCGGCTGCTCTCGCTTTAGGAAGATTGGAAGCAAAAGAAGCATTGGGAAGATTGAAAGAACTGGAGCGAAAATGGGACGAAAAGGCATGGACAAGGGGCTTAACAGATATGAAGCCCCTCATAACTTTCAAAGCAGCAATTGCACGGATAGGATCTCTAAACTCATCTCGTGACCCCCGGCAAGTTGTGAAATCCTTTCTCGAAAAATTTAATGTCAATACCTCGGAACTCAATCATGGGGTAACTGAGGAGCAGAAGATAAACGAGGCGCATAGAGGCGGATATATTTGGATTTTGCGCCATGTTGCTGACCTGATTGCCACCATGAGGAAGAAGGGTTATGATGAAAACGCCCTAAGGGATGTTGAAAGGTGGTTCAGGTTTGATTTGGATTACCCGTCCAGATTGAAGATAGAACTGAGCAAGATACCGAGCAAGCGACAAAGGATAAAAGTGCTCCTTCATCGCCTCCTAACAGCAAAATCGGGAACGATGGAAAGGATATGCGATGCGCAAGCGTTGGCAGACGAAGACGACAATGGGGAAGTTGTCACGATAGTGTCAGAACATCTCAGAAACTATCACAGAAAGCGTGATCAGGTCAAGGAATACTGGCGTATTGATTTGCTCCTTAGTGTGCTGGGTGCGATTGGAGACCCTCAAGCATTGCCTGTCGTTCAAGCGTTTCTAAATGACCCTAACAAATTTGTGCGAATGTCTGCCAGACAGATTTTTGAAGCACTGCAAAAAGGTGAACCCTTTCCAGTCGGGAGTTATTACGAGTAGTGCCGTTGATTACTAAAGTGAGAGTGACGATGCCTATCGCATTAACACAATTCCCACATCAATAAACTGACCGCCGACGGTTTGACGGCAGTGGACGGCGATGATGTTTTCGCTTTCGCGGAATAAAGCGATTTGTTCGGGACTTAAGCGAACCATCTTGTAGCGGGTAAGGTAACCCCTCTCGCTCCAAAGCAATTTGCCATTGACATAAATCTCGCAATCTTCGTCGTGGTGAACCTCAAGCCATACAGCATCATTAGGCGACAACTTGGGCATCACCACTTTCGTTCGCAACCAGATGTCGCTTGTCGCCCACTCTGTCCGAACAATGGCACCGGGCGTCCCATGCCTGCCAAAGCCTGAAGTGCCAATTTTCCAGCCGCTATCATCAAATTCGGGTTGCGTCCAATTTTCGGGCGGTCTCTCCGTC
This sequence comes from bacterium HR17, assembly GCA_002898575.1. Taxonomy (NCBI): domain Bacteria; phylum Candidatus Fervidibacterota; class Fervidibacteria; order Fervidibacterales; family Fervidibacteraceae; genus Fervidibacter; species Candidatus Fervidibacter japonicus. The sequence continues at coordinate 51,132 of BEHT01000021.1, read as the reverse complement.
GTGTATCGCCATTGAGCCCCGCCTCTCTGCGCTGAGGGCAAAACAACTTGCAACCGTTCGCGGAAACTTTCAACGGCGACAGCCTCGTGAGATCTCCAGCCTACAGGCAACGGTAATGGTTCAGTGAACTTCAGCAAAACCGTTGGCTCAACAGGATAGCAGCCCATAGTTTCGCCGTAAATCGCCAAACCGCCACGATGGACAGCGTTCCAAGACACAGTGAACCTGATGACTAATTGTCCCGTCTCACGCCACCTATTGACAATTGCAACTCCTTCGGGCGAGTTCAAGTTGATCTCTGCTGTCATCAAGTAGCCGTAAGAGCCCCGTTCAATCCCGCGCCAATGCGAGAGCACACCACGAGCGTCGGCAGGGTCGTCGGGCAATTCCCAAGTCGTAACCTTCACACCGTTGAGCGAAACTTCGACGGTCGTCGGGAACTTTTTGCCGTCAGTTTGCGGGTAATCTTGAGGGTTAACTCGTTCAGCCCAATCAACTTTTTCGCGTCCAGCCTTCGCTGCAACTTCGCAGATGAGCGTTAGCGTTTGTGCTTTACTCAAATCCACGCCTTCAGGCAACTTGAGCCGATACTCAACGAAACCATGCCCTCGCCCGTAATGCTTGCCGTCAATAGGCACTTCTGGCATGTCAAGTTCGCTGAATTTGCTTTCAGCCCAGTCGTTTGGAGAAAACCGCAGGGCCAATGTGGTTTTGTCAACAAGTTCAGCACGAGCCACTTCTTTTTCCTCTCGCACCCACCATTGTGTGTAGTTGATGTGCACTCGCTTGCCTTTGGCGTCTTCCAGCCAAGCAACGAGGGTGACGAGTGATGGCTCATTTGGCAATGTGAACGAAATCTCGCCGAGAGGTGTGAGTTTGTAAGCAGGCGTTTTTGAGCATTTGCGAGACTGAACTTTGCTTTCATGCCAATTACCAAATCTGTCAAGCCAGCGGACTTGCCACTTTAGAGTTAGTTTCGGCTCGGCAGGAGCCTCGCCCTCCAATTTGCCACTCATGTGACTAAACAGGACGGGCACTTTAACTTGTTCGCCGGGTTTGGCGTATTTGATTGCTGGCACATCCAACACAAGGAAATCCTCGGCAAAGACATCCCGCACTGTCATGCCTGGTGCCCAGAAATCGTAGCCGAACTCTTTGGGTGTTCGGTCGTAGTCGTAAACCCCGTTGTGTTCCCACTCAATATCTGTCAACTCGGTGTAAGTGTAGCCGACGAGTTTGTCGCAGGCTCGCATTGCGTTCACAACGAACAGGTTGCCCCAACTCCAATCGCTATCGCCATCGCCTGCGCCGACATATCCAAATTCGTTGTTGACAAAAGGTTCGCCTCGTTGCTTGTAACCTGCGATGTAGTTCCAATCGTCGCCGGGTTTAATGCGTTCATCGTTGATGCGCCGATAGTGTTGCCGAAAACCATCAACATCGCGACCATACCAGTGGAACGAATTCAAATCGGTGACCAAATGAGCCCAACCTGTGTTGTCTTGAACGAGCCGAGTTGGGTCAAGTTGGCGGACAAGTTCAACCATCTTCAGCACCCAATCAATTCGGTGTTCTCGTGGCGCTGTTCGCAAATTCCCGATGCCCCACTCTTCGTTGAACACAGTCCAGCAATAAATACTCGGGTGACTGAAATCGCGCTCAATCATGTCCCGCAGTGTTTTTTCAAAGGCTTGGCGGGCGCGTTCGCTGATGCGGTAAAAGCAGGGGGCATCTTGTTGAATGAGTATCCCGAGTTTGTCCGCCCAATACAACCTTCTGGGTTCATCCGCTTTGATGTGAATTCGGAGCATGTTGAAGCCTGCTGCTTTCGCCAATTCAATGTCGCGGCGCAAAAACTCGTCGCTCGGCGCTGTGTAAATCCCATCGGGGTTGAAGGATTGGTCAAGAGCGCCGCGAATGTAAATGGGTTTGCCATTAAGCAACACGAAACTGTGTTGGCTGCCCGCATATCTACCCCACGCAATCGTGCGGATGCCGAAATAGGTGCGAACAATGTCAAGTGCAGGTTGTTGGGTTCGGGATGCAGGATAGACGACAATTTCGGCGTTGTAAAGGGAAGGGTTCTCAGGCGTCCAAAATCGCGGGTTAGGGACTTTGACCTTTAAGGTCACTTTTTCCTGTCCAGCAGCGACTTTCGCTTGCACGGCATGGAATTTTCGTTCTGGCGAGCGAATTTCAACGGTGACTGCTTCTCTCGTCTTGTCCCTTTCTCCCCAATCCAACCAAACCTCAAACTGCACTTCGCCTGTTGGCACATGATTTTTGTCAGCGAGTGGGATGATGCGGAACTTTTTGACACACACTTGCCCTGTCGCTTCAAGCCAGACAGTTTGCCAAATCCCACTTGTGCTCGTATACCACCACTCAACTTGCTTTCCGATAGGGGTTTCATGGTCGGTGAAATCAACGACTCGAACGACAAGCAGGTTCGGTTTGCCAAAACGGATTTTATCGGTGATGTCAAAGCGAAATTCACTGTAGCCTCCTTCATGTTCGCCGACTTTTTCGCCGTTGAGCCAGACTGTTGCGTGCCAATCAACAGCGCCGAAACAAAGCCAAATTCGCTTTCCTCGCCAATCTTTCGGGACAGTGAAAGTTCTCCGATACCAAGCGACACCTTTATAGTCCTTCCGCTCAATTCCGCTAAGTTTGCTTTCCCACGGGAAGGGAACGACGATGCGAAGGGGGAAAGGTTTGGTGTCAGGTGCGAACCAACGCTCATTGATGCCGACATCGTTGGGGTCAAAGGCGAACTCCCAAACGCCGTTCAAATTGAGCCATTGAGTTCGCTCAAAATCGAGACGGGGATGTTCGGGTTTCGGCACGAAACCCGTTGACGCACTTGCCATTCCTGCCAACACTGAAGCAGCAACTGTCGCCACAATGAGCCACCTCCACAACATCGCTCGTTTTCACCTCAACTCTCAACGAATTTTGCTTTGTTGGGTAATTTTTCAGCCCCAATCTCCGTAACACGATAACACACTGCCCCTTACTTGTCAAACATTGACACCAAAGATGAACTCCTCCTTGCAGTAAAGCGGAGCAGGATGCCTATCTGCTTACCAACACTTCCACCAGTTGATGACCAAGCGCTGGCAGCCGGACCCAAAGCGTCACCTCACTGCCCTTTTGATGGTAGGGAACACCGATGCAATGCAAGCGCAAGTTATCAGGAAGCCCAATGTCGCTTGGCTTAAATCGAATTTCCCGTTCCACTTCCGTCGTTGCCAACTTGAAGATGCTGAGCACGGCTATCGAGTTTCTGGTTTTAAGTTTTCGGTCTCGCAAAACATGGGCATGCACCGTCTCGTCAAGCTCGTAAAGTTTGCCTTGAGTGTAAAAGCGTTTGATTCGTCGGTAAGTTCGCATCGCTTTTTTGTGCGCTTCCCAAACTTTAGGGGCGGGATGCTTGCCGCCGACACCCAAATGCTGACAAGTGCTGGCATACCACCAAAATATCAGCGCATGTTCGTTGTCTTTGCACAGGTCAATGTGAAGGTAAATTGGGATGTCGTAGGCGAGGCGGACATAGTAAAGGCTCAACGCCCGACCGCTAAGCAAATCGTCCATCGGGTCCCACATGAACTCGTAGCCCCATAACTCATCAAAGGAGTGAGGCAGACTGTGCAAAAAGTAAGTCGGGGCATAACGAACCGTAACGCCTGCCACAATTGGGGCGTGCAACTCAATCAACACTTTCGGGAACTTGCACTTGACAATTTGCGTCAGTTTGAGATAGACAAGGCAATGCTCGTGACGCGTCAACGGCAGCGAATGACCGTGCGTTGCGTAGTAGCATTCGCCCGTGAAGGCGCTGCCGTCAAACATCAAAAACACTGCTCCATCTTCGCACAATTTGAGCAACCGTTTTGCTTTCGTTTGCAAGTAAGCAGGTGCAGCGCTGCACAGCGACGGCAAAACTTGCCCGTCCTTGCTTTTGCGCCTCGCCTCTATTGGGTAGGCGTTGACATCGCACCAACCTGCCAGCGGCGTGTGCAGCGCTAATGACAATCCGTAGCGTTCTTTCAGCATCTTCACAAAATCTTTCTGCTTTCCCAATCGGTCATCCGCCCAAATTGACGAAGCGAGAGAGGTGTCCCAACCAGAGTCAAGGTAAAGGGCTTTGTAGCCGAGCTCCGCCGCCTTTTTCGCTTCTTCTTCCATGTGTTCGCGGCGATAAAATTGCTGACGCCGTTCAAGGTGTGTCCGGTCCCCACCCAATAAACCCGTCACGCCAATTCGTTTGGGATCAACATGGGGCAAGGAAAGAAACACATCAAGAGCACGCTTAAGGCTCAGATAGAAAACCGAAACGCCACGCACGCCGCACAAATCCAATTGGTTCATGCACCCGTGTTCCAGTTCGGGATGTGCCAGTTGCCCAAATCCAAACCATTCAGGGTTAAGAGCGTAAACGCCCCGCTTCGCCATGTTAATGCAAAAAGTTTGAGCGTAAACAGATGATTTGCCTTTACTGTCATGCCCTATCAGGTAAAGCACTGCCGGCGTTGATGGCTTGACAATTGTTGGCTCGTAAAGGAGTGCGGGAATCCACAAGCCAGGGATGGCTTGGTAGCGGAGCTTACGAATGCGATAGCCGTTGCCTAGTGAAGTGTCCAGCCACTCCACTTTGAGGGGAGTTTGCTGCCATTGCTGAGGGACACCGCGCAATACTACTTGCTCCAAAAGGGTCTGGCGCATTTGTGTTGCCGTCTTCTGCCACCACTGCATCCCTTCATTCGTTTTAGACACCGCTGTCGCAGGGGCTTTGAGCAACGGCTCAAGGAGACGCTGCACTCGTATCGTCAATTCCGATGGGTTGACAAAAGTGCGGGCAAGGAAATCTTTGACCTCAAGCACATCTCTTCACCTCGCTCAAAATGACTTTGCAGAGAAACCTGCAACGCAAGCCTTCAAACCCTGCTAGTCCATCGTCTTTAGAATTACATCGTCCAACACAGCACGAATTATGCAATTCAAAATGATGCCCAAATTTTCGGGAGGGGTGTGTCAAATCAAAAAGATGTGCCTACCGATTATCATACACGCTTGTGATTGCGCCTATTCGCACAAGCCATCGTTAGGAAGACAATAACGCTGCTCTTGCCCCTTTCGCTCAAATCGCACTTCACCCCCAACAGCCCCATCAAGGCGAAAAAGCGTCGTAACGGTTTGACCATTGATACGAACCTTCGCTCCAATCATCTCCCCTTCCGTGACCAATTCCGCGTCCAACGGTGTGGTTTCTCTGATGCCTGTCTGAAGCACAACCAAATAGTTGACCGATAACGATGGTGCGTTAGGTGTGATGCGCAGCCGATTTTGTTTTCGCCCACCTGCAAAAGTTTGCACGCCCAACGCTTCAATGCTCGCTTGCTCAGGCAACAAAACAATGCCTTGCAAAAAAGCATCACGGTTGACGATGAGAAACTTCCGACCATCAATCCGCACTTCGGGTGCTGTGGATGCTAACCATTGCGTCGGGCGCAGTTGCCTCAACTTGATGCGGTCAAAGACGATGAGGATGTCGGGTCGGATGAAAACAACTTGCCGATAAACTTCCCTCACTTCTTCAACTCGCCAAACATTAGTCGCATCGCCTGCAACATAGTCAAAATCCGTGTGCGTCGCAAAGGCTACGATTGCCCCTTGCGAAATGAAGGGGTGCCGCGTGTGGGAATGAAGTGTCAAGTCGTAGATGCCAGGTCCTGCATGCCCCCCTGCAAACCAGCCCCTATAACTCTCTGGTTCAATTCCTGTCCGCCGAAAATCCCGCAGCGCATAGGACAACGCTTCAGGCGCAAAACGGTTAACGATGCGCCGTTCGTCCATACGGGCATAACCCATCGCTACAGCCCACTCTTTTGGCAACCCTTCGCCGATGACAACAGCATTTGCCCACGATGGTGTCGGCGTGCCGTGGTCAACAATATGGACGGGCGTGCCGAAGAGCACCCGACCCGCTTTGAAAATTTGCAGGTGATTGGGTTGCGTGCGGTAAGCGACATCGCGGACCCCACTAACAAAGCAAATGTCCGTCATTGTCGGCGACCAATCGGACTTCAAACACACTACCCCTTCGCCTTCAAAGCACAGACTTGTCGGCAATTCGCTCCATTGCAGCGTTGAATTTTGTGTTTCGTAAATGCCCAGTGCCAACAGTAAAGGCGCAACGAAATTTGCCCCTTCGCTGAGCAACCGCATCGCTTCCGCTTCAGTTCCTCGCTCCAATTGCTGTATCAACGGTTGCAAATCGTGCAAGGCTCGTTCCATCGGTTTGCCCGTCAGGTGTGCCAACAGCCAGCGCATTGGCAGTGTCCCAATTTTCGGGTCAATGCCAGGCGTTCCAGGATGGTCGCCCCCCAGACCTCCCTTCGCTAAGAAGCCATCGTGGTCAAACTTGGGCAAAGCATAATTTAGGTGCGTGTAAAGTTTGCCGAAAACATCCCGCAAAAAGGATAAATCGTCAAGGAAGTTACCCCAAAAGAGCAAACTTCTGGCGATAGAGTGCAAAGCGCATTGACAATGTGAACCCAATCCTTGCCACAGCATCCCGCCCGTTTGACCTTGATGCGCTGCGAAGTAGCGCAAATAGTTGTCCAGCATGATAGCGTGTCTGCTCAGAACCATCCGCATCGTTGGCGTCAGCGGTTCGTCCATCAACATCAGCGTTTCAGGTAATGCCCGCTCCAAAAACAGCGACGGCTGCAGTTGCGCTTTCGCTGTCGTCGCAAAAGTTTTGTCAATAGCGATGGCGAAGTCGTAAAGCACTGCTAATGCCCCACCAAATTGAAAGTCCGCCTGGAAACTACTCCATCCGCTGACGCTGGCTCGCCCTTTGAGCATCGGTAGCAACTTTTGCAGCAACGGTCTTTGCCCGTCGGCTCGTGGCATTGCCCACTCAACGAAGAGGCAAGCGATTGCTCGCCACTTTGCCAACTCCACGCCCAAGTTTTGCCCCGTGCTCGTCCAATCCTTTGGCAGGAAATCTGCATCGTCAATATGCTGTTCCAACCATGACCGCCAACGCCGAAAGAGTTCCCGATGTTGAGCGATACGCCTGTGGATAATAGGCAATGCTTCGGGTCGGCATAGCAAACGGGGATGCGTCAACTTCGGTAAACGAAGGAAAACCCGTTCCAAAAGCAATGTGCCTTCGTCCGATTGCAATTGCACCCGCAAAGTGAACAAACCTGTCCTATGTAATGGTGGAGTGATGAGCACTTCTCGTTGTTTGCCTACAGGCACATCCAGAGTCAATTTACCAGATGCCACCATACCATCAACTGGGTGAAGCACTTGCCATTGACAACGCAATCGCTGTACAGTTTGAGCGTATAGGCGGAGGCGGAATTGTACAGGTTCATCGGAAGCGAAAACGCTGGCAGGCAATAGCGTATCGTTCACGGCGTCATCAGTTGCTCCGAAAAGTTGTGCTTGCACTGTCCGTTCCAAAGTCCGCCAGACCAGCAAACCGTCAAGGCACGCATAAGGGCTATGCGCTGTCACTGTCAAGACATGTTCTCCTGCACCCACCATAAAGGCGGGCGCATTCCACTCATGGAAAACCTTGGCGAATTCGCTGAAAGGTTCAATGCCTTGTTGCCACAAATGCTGGGGTGGGTTGATCAAAAAGCGTCGCTCGTTCGGCGTCATCCAAATGTTTCGCATCCAGTCGTGTTCAACACCACCGTCAACCGCAATAGTGATCGTGCCCGGCACATCACCCGAACGGAGTTGAGCAGGTTCAGTTTGGCGCTTCGGGTCGGTGACTTCGCTGACATCCAACCAACGCTCACTATCAAAGCGGATGGTATGCATGTTATCGGCGAAGGCTTGATGCTCTCTGCCTTGTGCATCTGTCCAAACAAACCTCTGACGACTGCGGTAAAGAATAGCATCAACGAGCGTAAGTTCATCGGTTTGTGTCTGCTGGAAATCACTGAGCCGAAAAGCGAGTGGGTGGAAGTGGGCGACATACCAAATGGGCGCATCGTCAATTTCGGCAGGTGGACGAAATTCCGTAGCAGTGTATGACGGTTGAAACTTGGCGACATCGGCGTAGATTGGCTCAGCAGGCAATTTGCATCGGCGCACAATTTCATCGGAGCGCACATCAACGACCAGCACCTCTTGCCCTTTGCGACAAGTGGCGAACAAATCAAGCCCAAACAGGTTCAAAGCGATAGGCATCTCGCCTACAGGGATGTTCTTGACAACCTGCAAAGTTTGTGGGTTAACGACGATGATTCGGTTATTTTGGCTGTCGGCGATATAAACCTTTGCTGGGTAATGGTTGCTATCAGGGGAGTAAACTCGCCCAATGTCAGGCGATGGGAAGAAGCTCAGGCATACATCCACATACTTTCCCATTGGCACCCCGAATGGCTCACCTTTGTCCAAAGGTTTCCCGCTCATCGCACCAAAACCACGATAGCCCACCCAAAAGCCATCGCTGAACGCTGTCATATCTGTCAAGTGACCGCCGATGTCCAGCAAAATGGGCTTTGCATCAGGTTCAAGGGGTTGGCAAACAACTTTGCCCAAAGAAGGCAGCGTAAAAAAGAATTTGCCGTCAGCGACGCAGTATCGGTCGGGCAACGCTTCTTGGTCATTCACTTCGCCGACGAGCGCTGCGATGTCCAACACCTCCTCACGCGGTTGAGACGGGTTAAGTGTCCATTGGATGCGCAACTGAGTCGGTTTATTTCCCGCTCTCACGACGGCAACCTGTGGCTCAACATGGAAACGCCCATCCCATAAACTGCCAAAACTGCTGACGCGATTGAACAACCGCACAACTCCACCTTTTTGCAATGCTCTCAGCGTTTGCCAAACGCAAGGTGGCTCATATGCATTTTCGGGGAAAACATGCTGCGGATAGAACGATAATCGGTCTGGTTCAGTTTCCGTCAGCGTTTTAGCATCGTAAGCAGCGGGAACAAGCCAGACGAGCAATTGCCCACCCCTCACTTCAACATGCTGCGGTGGCAACGGCAACGCAATCTCGTGCACTTTTCTCAGCGTTTTCGTTTCCAGCACGACCACCTTTTTCGCCATCATGCAAGCGACGAACAGATGACCGTTATGAAGAGCCAGCGAGTAAGGCAGTTCAGGCACAGGGACTTCAGCGACTCTCGTGCCCTGTTGAGCCTCCAACACTACTATGCGATTGTTCATGCCATCGGCAACGAAAAGGCGATGCAAGTTGCGGTCAAGGATCAAGTCTGTCAAGTAACCGCCAACTTCAATGCTGCCGATAATGCGCTCCGTTGACAAATCCACGATACCGATGCGACCTACCTCAGGCGCAGTGAAAAATAATCGCTCGCCGTCACCATCTAATGCGTCAGGACCGAAGCGGGCAGGGATGGCGAAAGGCAACCGAGTGACGCTTTTCGGGTCAGGATATGCCATCTCAAACATTTGCTGGATGCGCAAGTAAGGCACTTGCGATGGGAACCGAACAGCAGTTTTTTGTTCACCGTGTCGCCACCAAAGGGGAAAAACTTTGATGGTCGTTGGCTTATCCACTTTGAAGCGAAACTTCAAGACAGGCTTGGGCTGGTCAGCGGTAGGTTCAACGAAAGCGCCGCCACTTGCCCCGTCGTGTGGGATAACTTGCCAACCTAACATGAGCGCTTTCTCCGCTTCCCACACCGCCACCTTGCCACTTTCAGGGACGACGAACTTTTGCTCCTTTTGCATTGCCATCACTCCTGTCAAGCATGTTACTGAAATGAGCAGAAGAGCGAACGCTGAGCATCGTTGTCTCATTGTGCATTCACCCCATGTTTCGCTCGGCTACGGTCGTTCAATGACCATGAGAAAAAGTGGTTCAGTCGGCTCAATTGTTACTTTCCCCTGCACAGCTCCTTCCTCAAAATGGCGCAATGAGAAATCCAACTTGCGGTAGTGCCATCCTTTGGCAAACGGGATGACAAGTGTCGCTCTCAGCAAAAACATTCTCCCAAAAGCCTGACGGCATTGAAGCCCAATGCTTTTAGCCGTCGGACATTTGCATCCACTCGCGCATAATCCGATGCTCTTTTTGCTCAACATGCCTTAGCGGTTTGCCGTCACAGAAAACTTGTTCACGCCGAAACACAAAGTCACGACCGGTTTGAGTTCCTAACTTACCTGCCCATTGCCAGTCGGTTTTGCGCCAAATGTTTGCATTCGTCCTTTCCCAACCGCCGATAATTTCTGAGCCTTTGATGATGACGCTACCTATCGGTTCAGAGACGAACACGATGGGCTTTTGCGGTGTGCCTCCCCTTTGCATCCTGACTGTTTCTCGGTAAACACCAGCCTTGACGATAACTGTATCGCCCGCTTGAACCACTTCAGCGGCTTTGCTGATGGTTTTGAAGGGGAGTTCAGGTGTGCCAGGGTTGGTGTCTGATGCTTTGGGATGTTGAATGTCCACGATATAAGTGGCAGCAAAGATGGGATTGCCCGTCACTACCGCCATCAAGGTCAAAAAAACCATTACCTTCCCCATCGCCATATTTTGCCCCCTTCATTGCAACGAACGGCAACGCACCTTGATTGACTAATGCGCCGTCCTAATTCAAGACTTGCGTTACATTTTTGCGGGGCGAAATGAGTAATGCATTGTTCAAGATGTCGCCTTGCGCTTTTTCTTGCTTGAACCACTTGGCGTGTCCGTCAACGAAGACGAGATTTTGCCCCTCCTGATGGTGAAACCCCCAACGAGGGAAATATGCCCTTACCGTTGGCGGATTATCGCTTACTTTCCAACCGATTCCAAACCAACGCCCATCGCATGGGCTGTTGGAACAAGCAGGGGTTGGGTCTTTAATCGGTTCAACGCCAACTGCAGTTGTGGCAGGTTCATCAATTTGGCTTAAAGGCACAGGTGGTGTCGGCAACGAGCCTCCCCCTGCCCACAGATGCAACAGCAAGTAATTTCCCATATGCCACATGCGAGTAGATGGGCAATCAAAAACTTGGTGATTTTTGACATAGGGCTGCAATGCCCCGTAATTGTTGATACCACCACAAGCATTCGCCCCCCACAGTCTGTCGCCTAACCAGTGAACACAATACGTCGGGTTATACAAAGGCATGCGTTCGTCGTAGTCTTGCGAATATTGCGCGACCGCCAAAGCGATTTGGCGGGAATTGCTCAAACATGCCGTCGCTCTTGCTTTCTCGCGCACTTGACTGAACACGGGAAACAGGATCGCTGCCAGGATCGCAATTATCGCGATCACTACCAGCAGTTCAATCAAGGTGAAGCCGACACGGAAGTAAACCGAAGAGACAACTCCGCGAACTTCCTTCCTGTCACGCATCAGTTCTCGCTGTTTCATCTTGACTCCCTCCTTCTGAACTTTTTGCCCGCTTGACGCGGGCTTTTCATCTGTCAACAACATTTTTGCTTGCCGCTATTAGACCGAAGTCAAATTTCGGTTAAGGCAAGGTTAAGGTCAACTTCCTCAGACAGCGCTTGTGTTAAATTCATCACTTCAACGCTGCTTGTAGTAGATTTGAAGGCTTGGAAATCCTGCAAGTCAACAGGTGAAGGGAAGGGCACAGCAAATTTTGCAGGGATGCGCAAAATTTGCAGCAACGCTACAATGTCTGCTAAAGGAGGGGACGATACCATGAGACGGAGACAAATGTCTGCGGTGAGTTGGAGGGAACTGTATCGTGTCATTTATCTCAAAAACGCTTTAGGACTTCATCAACCCAAAGAATTGCTCCAACGCTTGCGGGCACTTTTGCCTTATCGTGACTGGTCAGTTTGGCAACTGCGCCGGTTCATCGCTCGTGCTCTTGAAGATCCTCGTTCTGACACGCTCCTTTCTGTCACCATTGCCCCACCAACTTGCAAAACTTTGTCAAGCCGACTTTGCGAAGCCCTTGAAGGTATCACGGAAGCCATCATTATACCATCAATGAGCACCGTTGATCCTGCTTCATTGGATGACTACTTGGGTTTGGCGGCAGCGATGACTTTTTGCCCACGCTTTCAAAACGGCCAAGGGATTGGATTGTCAGATGGTCGTGCAGTTGCTGTGATGGCAATGATGTTGCCGTCATTGCTCGCTGCAGATATCACGCTGCGTCTTTACGCTTTGAGCCGTCTGGATGTTGAACAGTTTGGCTTTACAGCAGAGGGCATTGTCAGCGAAGCGATTGCTCGCTATCGGTGGAATTGGCGTTCGGGTAGTGTTGGAACTCCTGTTAAGTCCCTTTGGGAAGGTTATCTTGACCCTGCTTATGCTGACCCTGAAAAGTTGGATTATTGCTTCATTGCGGTTAAACCGCTACGAAGCAGCGAATGTTCTCCAACATCCTCTCCTGCAATGTCAAAACCTGTCGCTGAGATGCTCTTGTATCGGTTTTGCTCCGATGGGTTGCCACCCGCTGGCTATCATATCCGTCATGGCAAAACAATTTCGCTTTCTGTTTTGAGGACGATGGTGCGGAACGGAAAAACAGTTGCACTTTTGGCGGGCGGATGCAAGGCTGCCGATGCGTTATTGGCGATTTATCGCGCTCAACGGGTTGGTGGTTTGCTTTTCAACACTCTTGTGACCGATGAGGAGTGTGCTCAAGCCCTTTTGCAAAGGCTCAAAGTAACCGACCATGACCAAAGCGACAAGACATGGCAGCGATACCGACAACGCTTTTGGGCTGCACATTTGCGGTTCGCTGCAACAGACCGCTGTCGCACTCATCAAGAAATTGCCCATAGGTTAAAACTGAACCCGCACACAGTCAGTCGCCTCCTGCACGAAGCCCAGTGGTCAACGGACACCAGTAAACCTTTGTTGCAGGTGCAGGTTATCCACCCTTTCCCGCAACCGACTCATTGGTTGGATTTGGAAATGGCACTTTTACGACACTTGCACCTTTTGGAAGTGCGCGTCGTTCAGCCTGCGAGAGATGAATGGGTTTACCACAGCGTCGGAGAAGCCGCCGCACAACTCCTGATGGAATGGCTCAAGACTGCTCAGTATTTTTCCGTCGGCATTGGCGCTGGGCGGACAATGCGTGCTTTTACGGAAGCCTTACAACTTCCTCACTTACTTGAAACTCTGCCCCAATTGCGTTCGCTGACTTTTTGGGCTCTGCACAGCGGACCATCACACAAAATCACCTACTCCGCCGGCAGTGCTCACCTTCTCCATTCTGTCGCGATGCGATGTTTTGACACAGGTGGCTCGGAACGCATTAGTTGTCGTCTATGGCAGCCTCACCTTGCGCCTCATATGGACGCAATTTTTGTAGGTGTTGGAGTTTTGGACAACGATGAGCGAACCTATCTGCAAACAGTAATGGGACTTCGTCCAGAACAAATAAGCACAGCCGTTGGCACGGTGCTTAACCAACCTTTTGATGATCATGGACGACCTCTTTGCCGTAACCTTTCACCCAATGTGACCGTTTTGCCGCTGCGCCAATTACAGCGGTGGGTGCGACAAGGCAAACTTGTTGTCGCTGTCACCTGCGGCGCTCACAAAGCCGCTGCCGTCCTCGCCGCTTTCAAGGGCAACTTATTCAACTGTCTCGTCACTGACCGTGCTTGTGCCGAAGCCTTACTCAACCTTGTCAAGCCCTATTGAAGGGGGCGATTGAGATGGCGTATTGGCTTGGTTTAACGGTTTTGACCTTCTGTCAACCGCAGGTTGATTTGACGGGAACTTTTTCTATCGTCGCTTTTGACCCCAAGACAGGGGATTTGGGTGTCGCAGTTGCATCCAAGTTTCTGGCGGTCGGTGCTGTCGTGCCCTACGCTCAAGCGGGTGTCGGCGCAATTGCCACTCAATCTTTCGCCAACACAACCTTCGGTCCGAAAGGTTTGGCACTGCTCAAAAAGGGAATGACCCCGAGCCAAGTGCTGAAACAGTTACTTGCGAACGATAAAGACCGCGAACTTCGTCAAGTCGGCATCGTTGACGCGAAAGGGCGGGCAGCAGCCTTCACGGGCAAAAAGTGTTTGCCTTGGGCTGGTCACATCGTCGGGAAAGGCTTCGCTGTGCAAGGGAACATTTTGGCAGGTGAACAAGTTGTCAAGGCAATGGCAAAAGCCTTTCAGGAAGCAAAAGGCGAATTGGCTGAGCGGTTGATGGCAGCGCTGGAGGCAGGCGAAGAGGCTGGCGGTGATGCTCGCGGTAAACAAAGCGCTGCAATTTTGGTTGTTCGCAAAGGAGCAGGTTACGGCGGCTTTAACGACCGCTACATTGACCTGCGGGTTGACGACCACCCTGAACCTGTCAAGGAACTCAAGCGAATTTTAGCAATCAAGTTGGCTTGGGCGCGCCTCTCGGAAGCATCAAATTGGCGGCGCAAAGGCGATTTGAAAAAAGCGGCAGAAGTGTTGCGCGCTGCCGTCCGACGGTTCCCTGAGCAAGCAGCGCTGCATTACGACTTGGCGCGTTACTTGGCGCTGCTGGGACAAAAAGAAGCAGCGTTGAGGGCGCTGGAAGGGGCGTTACAATGCGATCCTGCACTGAAGGCACTAGCGCAACGCGATGAGGACTTGAAATCCTTGCGTGGCGACCCCAAATTTGAGAAGATGGTGCGGTGAGCGAGCCGATGAGGCGCAAGACAGAACACTATCCACCGTTACCGCAAGCGTTTTACGAGCATGACCCTGTCACCGTCGCCAAAGCGCTGCTGGGCAAGGTGTTGGTGCGCGAAACGGCGGACGGCGTGATGGCAGGCATCATCGTGGAAACAGAAGCCTACTTGGCATGCAACGATCCTGCCAATCACGCCTATCGGGGTAAAACCGAGCGCAATAAAACGATGTTCGGTCCCGCCGGGCGTGCGTATGTTTACCGCATCCACCAAGTCCATTGCTTAAACGCCGTCACCGAACCCGAAGGCGTTCCCAGCGCGGTATTGCTTCGGGCGTTGATGCCGACGGAGGGGTTAGGGTTGATGGGGCGCAACTTAGGGCGCGATGATCCGCTGCCGACGACGGGACCGGGCAAACTGTGCAAAGCGATGGTGATTGATCGGACGTTGGACGGATGGGATTTAACGCGAGGTGAACGCTTGTGGATTGCAGAAGCGCCGACGCCGGTTGAGTTGACCGAGGACGCCGTCGCGGTCACGCTGCGTGTCGGCGTGACGGTGGCGAAAGAGTTGCCGTTGCGGTTTTATTTGCGGCGCACACCGTTTGTCGCTTTCGTCAGCCATTTGCGGGAAGGGAAAAGTGAAAGGAGGCAAAGGCAGTGAGTGAGCGGCAACCATTGCGGTGCGTTTTGGTCGGGCTGGGCAATCGGGGACGGCATTGGTTGCAAGTGTGTCAACAAATGGGCGATTGGGTGACGCTGGTAGCGTGTGTAGAGCCCATCGCTGAACGGCGGGAACAAGCGAAAGCCCAATGGGGGTTGCGGGATGAGCAACTGTTCGCGTCGCTGGAGGACGCGTTAGAAGCGGTGCCCGCGGATTTCGTGCTGGATGTGACGCCACCGATGGTGCGGGAACGCATTGCGGAAACGGCGCTGGCGCACGGTCTGCCCGTGTTGGCGGAGAAGGCAATGGGGGCTGATTGGGTGACAGCAAAACGCATCGTCGCGATGGTTGTGCAAGCCCAAGTGCCTTACATGGTCGCGCAAAATTACCGCTTCGGTGCCTTGCCCCGCACGACACACCGATTGTTGGCGGAGGGTTTCTTGGGCGCGGTTAACACGGTGGTCGTCGGCTTCTATCGCCCTTGGGGCAGAGGAGCGCACTATGTAGAAATGCCTTTCGCTCTGCTGGTTGAGATGGCGGTGCACCACTTTGACACGCTGCGGTTTGTGCTGGGGCGCGAACCGCTACGGGTATGGGCACACACTTGGAACGCTCCGTGGGGGTGGCACAAGGGCGATGTCGGACACACCGTCGTGTTTGAGTTTGAGGGCAACATCGTCGTCACCCATCACGCACTGGGCTGCAGCGTCGGGAAGATGACCCACTGGCAGGGTGATTGGCGCATTGAGGGCGAACGGGGCAGCTTGACTTGGGAAGATGGACGCTTGATTTATACCCGTTCGCACCCTGGCGACCAAGTCGTGCAACAAGAATTGCCGTTGGACGAGATAGAATTTGCAGACACGAAGGGTGTTTTGACGGAGTTCGTGACGGCGGTGTGGGAGAAGCGAGAGCCCGAATGCAGCGCCCGCGATAACCTGCGGACTTTGGCGATGGTGTTCGGGGCCATTGAAAGTGCGCGACGGCACCAGTGGGTGGACTTAGCGGAGTTGTTGGACGACAGACGCGATGCAAAACTTTAGGCTGGAGGTGACCGCTGATGGCAAAGCAAGTCGTCATCTACACGGCGAAGGGTTGAGGGGCATGCGCTCAAGAGAAAGCGTGGCTTTCTCAGAAGGGCATCGCGTTCACTGAACGGAATGTCTCGGACGACCCGCAAGCAATGGATGAGTTGTGGAAAATGGGCATTCGGGCGGTGCCCGTGACGATCATTGACGGCACCGTCATCGTCGGCTTCAAGCCTGACGAACTTGCCAAGGCGTTGGGGCTTTCGTGAGGGATGGGCAGGCGAGCGCGTGGCGTCGGGGATGGCGTTACGCCCTCGCCCCTCGGGGAACGGTTCGCGGTGCGGCTGCGTCTATGAGACATGGCAGCCGTCGGCAGGTGGCTGACCGTTCTGACGAGGTGATACCGATGCGCCGAAGTGTCCTTTGGCTGGGGTTGTTGGTGTTGTCAGGCGTTGTCGGGGCGCAACTGAGAGCCCCTGAGACCGTTAAAGGCAGTGCTTTTCTGGATGTGGACAAGGTGCGGCAGGGGAGCACCTTCCGCGTCGCGCTGGTCGCCGACATCAAAGAGGGTTACCATTTGCAAGCCCCGAATCCCCCCAAGGGCTTCATCGCCACGACCCTTACGGTTGAGGCACCCAAGGGCTTCACCCTCGTGCGGACTTGGTATCCGCCGACGGTGACGAAAGAGGTACTGGGGCAGAAGTTGCCGCTTTACGAGGGGAAACAAACCTTTGCTGTGTTGCTCCGCGCTGAAAAAGGCGTTAAGCCCGGCAAATACACGCTGACGCTGCGATTGCGTTACCAAGCCTGCGACGACAAAGCGTGTTTTCCGCCCCGCACCCTGACCGTAACGGTGCCAGCGGAAGTTGTGCCGCCCAATGCGCCGGTTAAGCCCGCTAACCCAGAGGTGTTCAAGGGTTTGCCACCCGACCTCAAAGGTAGCCCGTCGCAACCGCAGAAGGCGACCGAAAACGCTCCGGCGGCAGGCGGGTTGAGCGGGCTGATCGCCAACACCCTTTCGGGACGCCATTTGTTTTGGGGGCTGGTGTTGGTGTTTTTGGGCGGCGTGCTGATGAACTTGAGCCCTTGTGTGTTCCCGATGGTGCCCGTCGTTATCGGCTACTTCGGTCGGCAAGCGGAAGGGGTTTTGGCGCGGCGTGTGTTGCTGGGCGCAGCATTCCTGTTGGGGCTGGTGACGATGTATGCGACCTTAGGACTGGTCGCCGCTCTGACCCGCACGATGTTCGGCGCAGTGCTGCAAAACGGGTGGGTGTTGCTGGCAGTCACCGTCGTCCTGTTCGTGCTGGCGTTGAGCATGTTTGGCGCTTTTGAGTTCATGACACCCCAGTCAGCGGCAAAAGGGTTTCAAACGGGCGTGCAGTTAGTCAGCGCCCCCAAGTTTGCCCTGAAGTTGGTGGGAGCGTTTTTGATGGGGCTGCTGATCGGTGTCGTCGCAGCGCCGTGCGTCGGTCCGGTCGTCATCGCCCTGTTGGGAGCCGCCCCGTTGCTGGACGCCCTGACGCTCTTTGCACTCTTCGTCACGCTGTCGTTGGGGCTAGGGTTACCTTACCTGTTGCTGGCAGTGTTTGTCGGAGCCGCTCAAAAGCTGCGCAGCGGCAAATGGAATGTGTGGGTCAATCGCTTTTTCGGCGTCGTGCTGTTGGGAGCGGCGATCTATTTCGGCGTTCAGACGGCATATGCCTTCGGTTGGCTGAAGGGTGAGCACCCGTGGCAACCCTACACACCCCAAGCGTTGGAACGCGCTATCGCCGAGGGCAAACCCGTTGTCATTGACTTTTGGGCGACATGGTGCTTGGCGTGCAAAGAGTTAGAGCATAAAACTTTCAGCGACCCGCGCGTTCAAGCGCGGCTGCGCGATTTCGTCACGCTGCAGGTGGACATGACGACGGGCAAAGACCCTGTCGCCAACGCAGCGGCGCAGCGCTTCGGCGTGCGGGGGTTGCCGACCGTTGTGTTCATTGGACCTGATGGGAAGGAGCACAAGGACTTGCGGCTGGAAGGGTTTGAGCCGCCCGAACAGTTTTTGAAGCGGTTGGAAGCGGTGGTGCAAAGGCGAAGCGGCACCCTTTAAGACGGCTGGGTGACGCCGACCTTAGCGCAGTAGGGCTCCAAGACGCATTCGTTGCATCTGGGCTTACGGGCGAGGCACACATAGCGCCCGTGCAGAGTCAGCGCGTGTCCAAACCAAGTCCATTCCCTACGAGGCACCAGCGCCATCAAGTCCTGCTCAATCTTTTCCGGCTGTTTTTGCCGGGTCAAACCCAGCCGCTGGGCGACGCGTTGGACATGGGTGTCCACTGGGATTCCCTCCTGAATTCCGAAGGCGGTGCCCAACACGATCGCCGCTGTTTTGCGCCCCACCCCTGGCAACTGCAGCAGTTCGTCCATGCTGCGGGGGACTTCCCCGTTGAAACGGTCCACCAACATCTTGGCGGCGGCGATGATGGTGCGAGTTTTCTGGCGGTAGTAGCCCAGCGGGCGAACGATGGCCTCCACTTCAGCAGGGTCCGCTGCCGCCAGCGCATGGGGCGTAGGGTAACGGGCGAACAAAACGGGCGTGACTTCGTTGGTCTTTTTGTCCGTCGTCTGCGCGGACAGGATGGTGGCAATCAACAATTGGAAAGGGTTTTGCCAGACGAGTTCGGTGGTCGCTTGCGGGTACGCCCGTCGCAGCGCTTGATACAAGGCGCGAAAAGCGGCATGCCCTTTCCTTGGCACCTTTTTCGACGCCATCGCTGGCATCCTCCTGACCCCCGAACGAGTTTCGCTTACCGCTCGCCGACTAATTTGGCACGGGTTATTGCGAAAGTGTATCCGTCAGTTGGAGGTCAGGGACGGGCAAAGCGGCGCCGCAAACGAAACAAAACCGCACCCGCATGAACTCTTCACCGTTCGCTGTGTGGGCGCGGAGCCAACTGGGCAGCGTCGCGCCGCACATTTGACAAGTCTGTTGGCGCAAGTCCAAGCCACACAGCGGGCAGAAATTCAACGACCAGTCGTCTTCCGACACAAATGCCACCTTGCAGCGCGGGCAGCGGACATCTCGTTCCATCGGATTTACCTCCTTGCCGACTGCGTTTTTGTGCCCTTCTCAAACCGACTTTCGGATGCTCCCTGCCGCCTTTATAGGGCGGACCACTTGAGGGTGTGGCAAAATTGAAAGCGACGGAGGTGGTCGCACACGGAGCGCATCGGCATCATGGGCGGGACTTTTGACCCTATCCATTACGGGCATTTGGTCGCTGCCGAGGAAGCCCGTTTCCGGTTCCGACTGGACCGTGTCGTCTTTGTCCCTTGCGGGTTACCCCCCCACAAAAAGCCCTACGCTGTCACCCCTGCCGAGCATCGCTACGCTATGACCCTCTTGGCGACGGCTAGCAACCCTTTCTTTGCCGTGTCGCGGGTGGAGATTGACCGCCCAAGTCCGTCTTACTCGGTGGACACGGTGCGCTTGTTCGCTCAGCAGTGGAGCGGTGCGGCGTTGTTTTTCATCACGGGTGCCGACGCCGTGCTGGAAATCCTCACTTGGAAAGACAGCGACGAGTTGGTCGCCCTCTGCCAGTTCATCGCCGTCACCCGTCCCGGTTACGATTTGCGCCAGTTAGAGCGGTTGCCCTCATCCTACCGAGCGCGCATCATCCCGCTGTCCATTCCCGGCATGGACATTTCGTCCACCCTCATTCGTCAGCGGGTGCGGACGGGTGAGCCCATCCGCTACCTGACACCAGACCCCGTGTGCGACTACATCGCCAAACACGGGCTTTACAAAGAGTGAGCGGTGTGGGAAGACCCCTCACCGCATTAACGAGGTGATGGCATGCATGGTGTTAACCGCTCGCGACAAGGCGGAATTTTTCTGTCGCATCGCCGATGCGAAAAAAGTCAGCGACATCGTCGTCTTGGAGGTAAAAGGGCTGACGCCTATCGCCGACTACTTCGTTTTGGGCACTTGCGAGAACGCCCTGCATATTGAAGCCGTCGCTGAAGAGATGGAGTTGCGCGCGAAACATGACTTGGGCATTATCGTGCGGCGGTCTGGCGAAGCCCGTTCCAACTGGGTCGTCTTGGACGCCGACGAAGTGCTCGTTCACCTCTTCAACCCCGACCTGCGCGACTACTACGATTTGGAGACCCTCTGGGCAGCCGCCCCCCGTAGCGCATGGATAGAAGGCGCGTTGCGGGCAGAAACATTCGTGTAAGCGCCACGCAGTCAACGCGGCGTCATTTGCGCCGCGTGCGACGCCGCCTGATGCGGCGTTGGCGTTTGCGCTTTTGCAACGCCGCTAAGGCTTCGGCAAACCGTCGGGCATCGTCAAACTCTTGGTAAACCGAAGCGAAACGGATGTAAGCGACATCGTCCAGTTCCAGCAGTTTTGCCATGACCATATCGCCAATTTCTCGGGAGGTGACCTGCCGAACGCCCCGCCCTTGCAACGCTAACTCAATCTCTTCGGCAGCGCGGCGGATTTGTTCGGGGGTAACGGGGCGCTTTTCGCAGGCTTTCATCATGCCCAACTCTACCTTTTGACGGTCAAACAGCTCTCGCCGCCCGTCCTTTTTGATGACCCAAAGGGAGTGACGGACGAGGCGCTCATGGGTCGTAAAACGCAAACCGCACCGAGAGCACTGCCGCCGTCTTCGCACGGCTGCACCGTCTTCAATTAAGCGCGAGTCAATCACCTGCGTGTCAGGTGCGTTACAACGCGGGCAGTTCATGTCACCGCCACCTAAAGCGCGACGCAAAAGATCTGTCTTCGCCCGTCTTGTTCTGCTGAAAAGAAGAGCCACAACTTGCCGTCATACCAGAACAAATACGGGTTTGCGATGCGCGTTAGCCCCTCAAAAGTCAGGGGCGGTTCGTCCAACCACCGCCAATGGCGCAGGTCGTCAGAACTTGCGGCGCGTAACCCTTCCCCGTCGCCCACCAGTATCCACCACCGCCGCTGATAGCGGACGCAAAACGGGCGCCCGATCAAATCGGTTTCGGAACGCAAAAGCGGGTTCTCTAAATCCCGCGACCACACCAAAAAGTCCGTAGACAACGCCAGCCCGACAGCCGCGCGGTCGTTGCGACCGACATAAAACAGCCAAAACAGATGGTCGCGTTCCAGGAGGCAGGGGTCTTGTAAGCCCGCTTGTTCCCACGGTTCGCCGCCATGCACCGTCAAAATCGGGTTGCCGTCAAATCGCTGCCATCGGTTCCAATCGGACGAAAACGCCAACCCGATGGCGCTTGTCACCGAGTCCGCTGCGTGTCCGCGGTAGGCTAACCAAAACATGCCCCGCCGCAACTTGGGAAGGGGTTCGTCCAAATCGTTGTGCCGTAGCACCCACGCCGCAGCCACCCCCGCCGCATCAAATTGGTCCTTTGCCCCCTTGTCCAACACGACCTTAGGATGTTGCCAAGTGTGCAAGTCATCGCTGACAGCCGCCACGATGCGTTGGTGTTGCCCATCCGCGACGGTGTAAAACAGCCACCATGCCCCTTCGTAGCGCACGACACAGGGAAAATCTACGAAGAAATGTGCCGAAGGTTCAGCGGGTTGAGAGGGCAACGCGACAGGTTTTGGAACGACTTGACGCGATCGCCACAGCCATTGCGGCAGTGTCGTTTCCGCCGCCATCGTGGCTTCCCCCTTTCAAGGCAACATTTTAGCCGAACCAAACGGCGTAACGCTGGAAGGGCGCTTTGCCCGTCGCCGACATCATCCCCCAGATAACCCCTGCCGTTAAATAATGCCCCAAGGCAAAGCCCAAAAACAGTGGCACCGTTCGCCGATACGCCCTCCCGCCGCCGTACCGCAAGACGAAAAACTTGACGACCCAAACGACCAAAAATGACCACCACACTAAATCACCGTAAGCGCCCGCAATCGCAAATCCCAACGGATGAAACGGTGACCCCGCATAAGCGAACCGCAATGCCCCCAATGTCAGCGTCACGCCGATGCCCCATATCGTTGCGATGATGCGGGGCACATCGGGCGGCAGTGGGCTGCTCAGCGCGCTGACGACAGCGTTGTATTCGCTGACGGAAATCCAATGCCCCCAAATCCCTCCTTCTCGCAAATTAACAGCGCCTTTGGCGTAGTAAGGCGTCAAGTGAAAGTAGAAGCCCATCAACACCCCGACGACGACGGCAGCGACGCTGAACCGCACCCACAAATGGGGTGAAAAACCGACGCGGCTGCCGAGTTGGATGTTTTCCAATTGGGTGGCGGTGTATGAGTGGAAAAAGCCGCGTGCCAAAAAAGTGAACACAGCGAACGCTGTCATGCTCCGCACACCGCCCCATCCCATCAACCGACTGGTGCCCAGCGTGTAAAGGATGACCTTTTTGTGCTGGTAGTAGGGGAACAACCACACCATCGGTGCGCCCACTTCGGCACGGATGCGCGCGTAAACCAACGCGACCAACAGCGTCAGCCCAAAGTAAAGGGCGGCGACGCGCCCGTCCATCCCTGCCATCGTCATGAACACCAAACAACCAGTTACGCCAATGAACAACCACGAGAACGCCTCACGAGGATGCAAGGCATCCTCGCCACCGTTTGTGCCCTTCAACAAGCGCCTGCCCCAATCGCGCAGGTAGTGGCGGGCGGCGTAAATCAGCAAGACCGCCATCGTCAGGTAGGCGCCTAAGCCCTGCTCCTGCGTGAAGGGAAAGCCCGCAAATTGCCATCCCAGCGCCCGCCCGATAAGCGCTTCCACCTTGAACAGCGCGTAAGAGAACCAAACAGTAAAGGCGACCTCAAGGGGCATCAGGTAACCCAAGCCGATGACTTCAGGACGGTAATGTAAGACCAACGGGCGCAGCCCATCCAACGGCGGGGCGGTGAAAAATTGCCCGAAATCGTAAAACTTGCCCGGTGCAGGCATCTGCGGGAAAAAGGCGTTGAGCATGTTAAGCGCGTTGTAAAACGCTGACAGGGCAAACCCGCACCACATCAATGGGTCGCGCCAGAACAAGGGCAAACCGCTGGGCGGCGTTTCTTCCGTCGCTCGCATCGGCAAATAAAGGAGCGGGAACACCAACCGTTCGTGCTCACGCCAGCGTTTCTCAAAGACGCCGACCATGCCTGACAACGCCAACCAGAACAAACCGAAAAAAGTCGTCCACGCGAGGATCGGCAACACCCACTCCCGCCACGGCACGACCGCCCACAAGCCAACGGGGACGGTGTAGTTACCCCATTGCCAACGGGTCAAGACCGCTTCGGCACCTGCCCGCCCCAAATAAAGGTCACGAATGAGGGCAAACTCTTTAGGCACCAGCCAATCGGGGATGTAAGGAGTGATTAGGTCTAGCCGCAACTCTGGCGACATGCGTGCGTGGTAAATCGGGTAAGTTATGAGCGACAACACGAAACGCAAACTGCCGCAGGCTGGAATCGCCACAGAGACTGTGCAGAAAGCGTAAATCAGCAAAATTTCCTGACGCGACAGCGCCAACGGTGGGCACCACCGACGCAACACAGCGTTAACCGCCAACAGCAGAAACAATGCGCCCAGTGCAGGAATAGGGGGGACCGATTCCGTGATTTGCGTCGCTAACACGACGACTTCGGCTTGTTTCATCCACCAGCCGCCTAGCCAGGTGAGCACAAGGGCGAACCCGCACAAGTAAGCGAGCCGTCCTAACCGCCACACCTGCTCCGACGGCGCCGCCGCTACAGTCGCAACGGGTTGCGTCATCGCGCTCAAATCGCCCCTTGCCGTTCACCGCAACTTTTTGCGCGCTCAGAGGGCAAGTTTATCACAAATTTGCAAGCGCCCGTGTTAAGGCAAATCGGTGCCGGCAACGCCGTCACGAGTCAGGTTGATGTCGGGCAGCCCGTCCCAAGCCGGGCGGATTTGCCGGCGCCGCAGAAACTTCACATGACCGTCGGCAAACAAGTAGTTGGCGCTGCCGTCCCAGCTCCAGAAACCGCAATCCCCCGCAAATTTGTCGTGATTGCTTAGCCATTCGGCGCTCAGCGCTTTTTGTGCGGGAAAGGCGACCGCCGCCTCACTTTGCGGGATCGGCGGCACACTCTGCAACGCCCCGACGATCACCTGCCAGTTGGCGCAACTGCTCCCTTGCACGGCGTTGGCGAGACCATTGATCTGAGCGGGTGTGTGGAAAAAAGTCGCCGAATAAGCGTAGGAAGTCCGCTCCCACACTTGCACCGCACGATCGTCGGACGGGCACAACAACACATCGCTGTGCTGCACCTGAATGGGTTGCGAATAGCCGGGCGGTAAACTCTGCGTTCGTCCGCCTGGCAGATAACTTTGGATGACAACACGCCAGTTGCGTCCCATCCACAAATTGCGGTCGCCGTTGCACGGATAAAGTTCGTCGTAATCGCTGGCGTAAAGGCGGAACGCTGTCCCGATTTGCCGCAAGTTAGACTGGCATGCCGCTTTGCGGGCGCTTTCCCGTGCCCGGCTCAACACGGGCAACAGCATTGCCGCCAGCACTGCCACGATCGCCACTACCACCAGCAACTCCACCAGCGTGAAGCCCCGATGCACGAACATTCACTCCTTTCCTCGCGACAGTCGTGCAAGGTAGGTGAAATCTCCCGGCGGGGTTCCCGAAAGTCGCGCTCATTTTAGCGCACGCGCCTCTATAAATCAGCGGAGAGTGCGGTCCCTTTGCGGCGGGCGATGAGGACCAGGGTGTGCCGAATCGGTAATCGGTGAAGGCGGGGCGGAAAAAGACAGATGTGTTGATGCTCATAGGGCACCTCCCATGCGGCTGAGGCGATGGCGCACTTCGTCGGTCAGGCGCTGATACAGTTCCCGCCGCTCCGATGGCGGAATTTCCGCCAGAACTGTTCGGTCCGCGACCAACATCTCCGCTTTGATAGGTTCGCCGAAGGTGACGCGGATACGACTTTTGCGGGGCAACCATCGCCCTTTCGGCAGCGCTTCAAAAGTTCCCTCAATCAGCGCGGGCACGACGGGCACGCCTGTCTCAACTGCCAGCAACCCCAAGCCGGGTTTGAAAGGTTGCAACTTACCCGTCACCGACCGCGTTCCTTCGGGGAAGATAAGCAACGGGTAACCCGCTCGCAAAATTGCCGCTGCGATACGCAGCCCTTCCAACGGGTTGACCGTGCGGTCAAAGGGCACGACCCGCAGGAAGGTGTGAAAGAGCCAACCTTTAAGCCGCGTGTTGAAAAAGTAGTCGCGGGCGCCCAAAACGAACAACCCTTCTGCCCGTTCACCCAACGCGACGATGACGGCGCCCGTGTCCATGTGCGATGCGTGGTTGGCGGCAATGATGAACGGACCTGAGGCGGGCAAGTTTTCCAAACCGCACGCTTCAAAAGCGAACCAGCGCTCATAAATGCGGGTCAGTAGGGTTTGGGTCAAGCGGCGCACCCATACTTGAAACTTCGTTGCGCGCAACCACCGTTCGGCTTCCTTACGGGTTTCAGGTTGCAACAATCGGCTGACGAACAACGCCGCCCCATTTTCGGGCGTCACCGATTCAGGCACCCAACCGCCCAACCGTTCCGCCAGCAACTCCGCCAACTCGCCCACCGTTTGCACCTCGGCAATGGCACTTTCGGGCAGCGAAACGCGGAAACGCATCTCCAACAGTGCCGTCAACTCAACCCGCAACAGCGAGTCAATGCCGAGTTCATCCATCCGCGCTGTCTCAGCGATACGCTCTTTCGGTTGCTTCGTCAAGTGCGCGATGACGGTCACCAGTTGGTCTACAAGGGCAAGAAAGGACTTTGAGGCGTTGGGCTTAGGGGCGGCAATGTGTTGAAATTGTCCTCTGTCCTGTGCCCCTTGTCCCACGACCATTGTGCGGACAGCGGCGCGGTCGGGGGCTAACGCAACGGTTTTAGGCAACTCGTCAGGGACGATGTGGATGTGGGCGATGCGTTGATAAGACGGCAACGATTGCGAACGGCGCTGCACTTCTTGCCGAAGGCGTTGCTCAAACTCGCGCAACCGTTCGGGCGTGCTCGCCCATTGGGGTTCGGGCACGACGACCAAATGGGGGCGTTCGCCCATCGTCTCTTCGTCCCAAACACCGACGACGCAAACTTCCTTGACACCAGCGATGCTCGCAAAATGACGCTCCAACTCTTCGGGGTAAACATTTTTGCCCGCCGCTGTGACGATGACATCCTTTACGCGCCCTGTGATGTAAAGGTAGCCGTCGCGGTCAAAGCGCCCCAAATCACCTGTATGCAGCCAACCGTCTCGCAACATCCGTTCCGTCGCTGCGGGGTTGCGGAAGTAGCCGACGAAAACGTTCGGACCGCGCACCAAAATCTCCCCGACACCCCGTTCGTCGGGGTTGGCGATGACGACTTCCACGCCGGGCAACGGTTTGCCGACGGAGCCGCGTTTGGGACGATACATCGGGTTGACGGTCACGACAGGGGCTGCTTCGGTCAACCCGTAACCTTCGCAGAGCAAAAACCCCATCGCTGTGAAGTCGTCAAAGATGTGGGGCGGTAAAGCCGCACCGCCGCTGATGAGCGCCCGTAGTTTGTTGCCAAACTGCCGATGCACTGGCGCAAAAAGTTGCCGTCCGAGGTTTTGCCCTGTGAGGCGTCGCACCCATAGACTGAACTTTTTGAGCGACTGGAAGGTCAGCCACGCCCATCGCCCCCGTCGCCGCACTTCTGCATGGATGCTGTCGTGCAAAATCTGAAAGACACGCGGGACACCGATGAGGGCTGTAGCGCCCACTTCCCGCATCGTTTCCAACACGGTGCGCGAACGCAAATTTTCGGGGTAAGTGATGGTCGCGCCTGCCCACAGCGCCACCAACAACTCGCCCGTGAAGGCAAAAGCGTGATGCAACGGCAAAAGGCTCAAAAAGTGGTCGCTGTGCATCGGCGGCAGCACTTTCACGATGGCGCGCAGGTCGCTCAAAAAGTTGCGGTGTGTCAGCATCGCCCCGCGCGGCTCAACACTCGGACCTGTCACGAAGATGATGGAGGCAATATCGTCCGGGCGTGGTGCGGGGAGCGCGGGACGGGATATGGAAGGTGATGCAAGGTCAACGGTTGCGGTCAGGGCGCTGAAGGGGAGCACAGGGATGTCAAGCCCCACTTGGCGCAAAGCGCGCCTGACGGTGTCGGCAAGGTTATCGCTGACGAGCGCGGCTTTGGCTTCCACAAATTGAGCGATGGCAGCGAGGTCGTCAGGGCGCCATTGGCGGTCAAGGGGCACGACCGTTGCGCCCGCATAAGACGCGCTGAAGTAAGCGATGACCCATTCAGGGCAGTTATCACCACACAGGACCACACGGTCAGTGTGCCCGACACCTAACGCCTGTAGCCGTGCCGCGTTCGTTTGCGCCAAGCGATGCAGTTCGCCGTAGGTGTAGCGCACCCATTCGCTTTCCCGTTCCGCGCCCTGTGCCTTGCGTCCCTTCCGTTGCAACGCGACTTTGTTGGGAAAACGAGCGGCAGTGTGGGCAAGCAAATCGGGAAGCGTTTGGATAGTGTCGGCTGCTCCCTCGTCTTCGGCGATGCGTAAGATGTGGCGCTTCAAACCGGGGATATGGACATCTTGCAAGTAATGGCGCCAGTCAATTGCCGTGACATCAAAGAAAAACGCCCGTCGGTCGTCTTCGTCCATGTGCGCCCAAAGGCGCTGCATCGTGTCGGTCGCAAAGCGGGCTTTGAAGTGAGTGTAGGGTGCATAGATGCCGAGAAAATACTCCAGACGCTCCAACGCCGCTTTGAGCACGCTCAAGCGGCGCTGCCATTGCCGTGCAGCGGGCAAAAAGGCGAGCGTTTGTGCCAATCGCTCCTGCCACTCCACGAACCGTTTTTGCCGTTCCAGCCGGCGGCAATACTTGTCCAACGGCGGCAGCGTCCAAGGCTTAACGGTCATCGGGCGCCCGTCCCGATCCAACAGCGGGTGGCGCTCAAAGTATTCCACACACCACTTCACGACTTCCCGCAGCGTCAGCGGGTTCTGCGTGCTGGTGGCGATCTGGATAACGATGAGACGGGTGGCGTGAGGCACAAGACGCGAGGTTTCTCGCCCCCTGTCCTTTGTCTCCTGTCCCAGCGCTGCGATAGCAGCGAGCACCGCGTTGACCACGAAGTCGCAAGGGATTAAGTCCACGACGCAATCGGGGTTGCCAGGGAAGTCAATGAGTTGGCGTTTGGCGAAGCCGATGATGAGCGGGTCTGCCATCCGCTGGTTTTCAATCCAGCCAGGCTCGGGCTCGCGCAGCGTGCTTTCAATGATGGCGGGGCGCAAAATGAGCGTTGGGATGTCGCCGCAGTGCGCAACGAGCAACCGTTCGCCGAGCCACTTGGTGTAAGTGTAGGTGTCGTTGAAGCCCCGCGCCTTAGCGCGCTGCATGCCTTCTTCCACCATGCTTTCGCGCACCGCCCGCTCGCGGATGGGAGGCGGTGCGTCATCGTCGACCGCCTGCTCCTCCACATTGCGACACAACTGGAGCAGTTGGGCGATTTCCTCGTCCACGCCTGTCGGGTCAGGCGGCGTTTCGGGGACGACGCCGTTGCGGACGCCGCAGACATAGCAGGTGGAGATATGGGCGAAAATCGGGGCAGGTTTGCCCTGTTGAACCCTCAACGCTTGCCCCCGCTTTGCCGACTCCAAAATGCGCAAAACGCCCAACGCGTTGAGGTGCAGCGCTTTGTCCAACCGTTCATCAAAAGAAACGACGGCGGCACTGTTGATGATGACATCGGTTTCAGCGGCGACAGCATCAAAAGTTGCGGCGTCTAAACCCAACCGTTCAAAAGCCAGGTCACCTTCCAGCACGACGACTTTTTCCGCGAGGAAAGCGTCAAAGCGGTCTTGGTAGCGACGGCGCAAGGTGGTGAAGATAGCCGAACGGTAGAATTCCTGCTTCATGCGCTCCTCCGCGCTTAGCCAAGAACCGTCAGGCAACCGTTTGCCCCGCACGAGCAGGTAAACCTTACGGACCTCAGGCAATGCCCGCAGGACTTTTTCCACGAGCGCTTTGCCCAGAAAGCCTGTTGCGCCCGTCACCAGCAGCGTCTTGCCCGCATAAAATGCTCGCACCCAACCCATCTCGGCGCCTTCACCCCTCAAACCGCACGCCGTTGGCGCGTAGCCATTCCAGCAAACCTTCAAGGGGCATCAAATCGCACATGGACGCTTTCTCAATCAGGTTGGGCAAGCCCATAACGCGGCGCATCTCAACGGGGTTGGGCGGCTCCCCTTCTTCCCCGCCTTCTCCGTCCCAATCAGCCGCCATGTCCTCCAACTCTCCGTCGGTCAACTCGGTTATAGCGACCAGCGCCAAGTTTTTGAGGGCGGGCACTTGTTCCAGCAGATCCGGTGGCGCCAATTCCGATAGCGGCAAGATGGACTCTGCCAAATCCTCTTCGCCTTGCTCTGCCAGCATGCGGCGCAGTTCGTCAAAGTCACGAGGTTTCGGCACAGCGCGTCCCTCCTTTTTCAGCGTCAAACGAACTGGCTCAAATATGCTTTGCCCCTGAGGAAACCCGCCTCTACGGGAAATGCAGTGTCTTCATGCTCAATAGACAAAACGCCGTCGTAACCGATGCGCCGCAGCGTCCCGATGTAGCGTCCCCAGTCAATGACGCCGTAACCGGGAATGACATAGCGCCACCAACCGCTTTCGTAGTTGCCCAGCCAGCGGCGTTTGTGCTCGTAAATTTGAGTGTCTTTGGCGTGAGTGTGAAAGATGCGCGAGGCGAACCGTTCCACGGCAGCGATGTAGTCAATGTCTTGATGGACAAGGTGCGACGGGTCAAAGTTGAGCCCCAGGTTTTCGTGGGGCACGACCTCAAACAACCGCTCAAAATGGTGCAACCCTTGCAGGTTGGTCGCGAACCAATTTTCCAACGCGATCTTGACGCCCCGCTTTTGCGCGTATTCGCACAGCGGCGCGAACACCGACGGCACATCTTGCTCAATCGTTTGCATCTTCGTCTTGCCCGGCAGGGGAAACCCTGCCAGCGTGCAAACGACGGGCACTTCCAGCACTTCGGCGGCGTCGATGACGGCGCGCAATTCGGACAGAAAAGCGTCCCGCTTTTGCGGATCCGCTTCCAACGGGTTGCCGTAGCGGGCTAACGCTGTGATGTGCACGCCCGTGCCTTTCAGCAACCGTTTTACGCTGCGCCCTTTATCCTTGAGGACTTGTGCGGCGTCAATATGCCCGCTGCCAACGCCGGTCACGACCTCCAAACCGCCAAATGCATGCTCATCGGCGAACCGCACGATGTCCTTGAGCGATTTGCCCCGAAACGGAGCGGTCAACAACCCAACGAACACAACTGCCACCCCCTGACGAGTTATGTGCATCGTGACGACATAAATGTCGTCATAAATGTCGTCTCAAAGGCTTTGAAGGCGTCGTTCTAAAGCCATCCGTTGCGCCTGCAGTTCCATCAAGCGCCGCCGCTCCGCTTCCACAACTTCCTCAGGTGCCCGCTCCACAAACTGTGGGTTGTTTAGTCGCGCTTGCACCCGCTCCAGTTCCCTCGTCAGTTCGCTTAACCTTTTCCGCCAGCGCTCTTGCAACTTACTGATGTCCACTAAACCCGTTAGCGGAACGAACACCTCAGTGCTGTCCACCGGCTCGGAAATTGCCTGCGGCACCGTTTCGCCGAAGCGAACGAACTGCACTTCGTTGATGCGCCCGACAAATTGCAGCCACCACATGTTGTCGCGGACAAGTTGCGGGGTGATCTCGTCGGCACAAGCCAGCACGATGTCCACCCTGGCTGTCGGGATGCCCAGGTCTGCTCGGACGGCACGCACACGCCTCACCAATTCAATCAAAAACTGCATCTGCCGCTCTGCAGCGTCATCGTAAAATCGCTCATCGGCTTCAGGGTACTTCGCCACCATCAGTGCCTGTCCTGCGTCCCCTATCCCCCATCCCGTTGCGCTCATCAGCCGTTGCCAGAGTTCCTCGGTCACAAAGGGCATAAAGGGGTGCAGGAGACGCAACGCTGTCTCCAAAACCGTCACCAGTGCCCAACGATACTCCTTTGCCGTTTCGTCCCCCGCACCGCCTCCTTCGTCCCGTTGCATTGCGGGTTTGCTGATTTCCACGAACCAGTCGCAAAACTCGTCCCAGACGAAGTTGTAGATGGCTTTGGCGGCGTCCGCCAACTCATAAGCGTCCATCCATGCGTTGACTTGCGCGACGGTTTTGTGTAGCCGCGAAAAAATCCAACGGACAGGCAGGGAAAGGGGACGAGGGGTAGGGGACAGGTCAAACTTCTGGGCAGTGCCCCCTGTCCCTTGTCCCATGTCCCCTGCTGTTACGATGAACCGTGTGGCGTTCCACAACTTTTTGCCGAAGTTGCGCGCCATCTCCAGCCGCTCTTCGTGGAAGCGCAAATCTTGCCCCGCTTCCGCCTGCACGATGAGTCCAAACCGCAACCCATCGGCGCCGTACTTGTCCAGCAAGTTCAACGGGTCAATGCCCGTGCCGAGCGATTTGCTCATCCGCTTGCCTTCGCGAGTCAGCACCGTCGGGTGCACATAGACGGTGCGGAAGGGGATGTCGCCGGCGAACTTCACGCCCGTCATGACCATGCGGGCGACCCAAAGGTAAAGGATATCCCGCGCCGTGATCATCAAGTCGGTCGGGTAAAACTTACGCAGTTCGGGGGTGTCGTCAGGCCAGCCCAAAACGGCGTGGGGCCAAATAGCGGATGAAAACCAGGTGTCCAGCACATCGGGGTCTTGCACCAAGTTGGCGCTCCCACAGTCAGGGCAGCGTTGGGGCGCTTCAATGGCGGCGAAGGCTTTGGCGTCTTCAGCGAAATGGTAGCGCGTTTCGCTTCCCCACCGTTTCAGTTCCCATTTGCCCGCATTGCACTCAAGGCAATACCAAATCGGAATGCGGTGCCCCCACCAAATCTGGCGGCTGATGCACCAGTCCTTGATGTTCTCCAGCCACTCCATCGTCAAGCGGGCGAAGCGTTCGGGCAAGTAGCGGATTTTGCCCTCTCGGATGACTTGCAACGCTAAGTCCGCCAGCGGTTTCATCCGCACGAACCATTGCAGCGACAACAACGGTTCAATCACCGTGTCGCACCGATAGCAGCGCCCCAGCGGCACGCGGTAGTCTTCCACTCGTTCCAGTAACCCTTGCTCTTGCAGCGCCTTGACAACTTCCTCGCGCGCTGCGAAGCGGTCTAAGCCGTTGAACCGTTCGGGCACATTGACCATGTGCCCTTCGTCGTCTATGACCAACACTTTAGGCAACCCGTGTCGCTCCGCAATGTCAAAGTCGGCAGGGTCGTGAGCGGGTGTGACTTTGACGGCGCCCGTGCCGAACGCGGGGTCAACGGCGGGGTCAGCGACGACGGGAATTTCGCGCCCCACCAGCGGCAAGATAACCGTCGCACCGATGAGGTGCTTGTAGCGTTCATCGTCGGGGTGAACGGCAACGGCTGTGTCACCCAACATCGTTTCAGGGCGTGTCGTCGCCACTACAATAAACTCGTCCCTCGCTCTCCCATCCCGCTTCAGCGGATAGCGGATGAACCACAACTGCCCCGGTTCGCCTTCCTCGTTGCGTTCCACTTCAAGGTCGCTCAGCGCCGTCAGGCAGCGCGGGCACCAGTTGACGATGCGGTAACCGCGATAGATAAGCCCTTCGTTCCACAAGCGGAGGAAAGTTTCCAACACGGCGTGGGCGTAGCGGGCGTCCATCGTGAAGCGTTCGCGCCGCCAGTCGTAGGAGCAACCGAGTCGGCGCATCTGTTGCAGGATGATGCCGCCATACTGTTCCTTCCACGCCCAGACGCGCTCTAAAAACTTTTCACGCCCCAAGTCGTAGCGGGTTTTGCCTTCTTTCGCCAGTTCCTTTTCCACGACGACTTGTGTGGCAATGCCGGCGTGGTCGGTGCCGGGCACGACGAGCACGTTGAAGCCTTTCATCCGTTTGTAACGCGCCACGACATCGTGAATGGTGTGGTTGAGGGCGTGACCCATGTGAAGCGAGCCCGTCACATTGGGCGGCGGGATAGTGATACAAAAACTGCGGCGCGGGTCGTCCACTTCAGCGTAAAAGAAGCCACGCTCGTCCCAAAACCGGTACCAGCGCTCTTCCAATTCCTTTGGGTCGTAAGCCGTCGGAAAAGTAGACGCGTCCACGCAGCATCCCCCTTTACGACGCAGCGTTGACCATCGCAATTTTGGCGCACTAAGATGTTGGGCGACGGCGCTCAACGCTTTATCTCACAGAGTAGGGGCATTGACACCGACTTTAACTTCGTCCTAACCGCGTTTTAATTTGCGGCTTAATTGTGGCAGGTAAAATGTAATCGGCAAGGGACAAAGCCCGCATCAAGCGGGTAAACCGGTGAAGGAGGGAACGACGATGGTGCGTCTCAACCGGCGTCGCCGCGTAGACATCTTCGCAACCCCAACGGGATGGAGGCAGCCTCTTCACGGCGGTGATGGCTTTACCCTTATTGAGTTGCTGGTGGTGATCGCCATCATCGCCATTCTGGCGGCGATTTTGTTCCCTGTGTTCAGCACCGCCCGCGAAAAGGCGCGGCAAACCCAGTGCCTCAGCGGCATGAGGAACTGGGGCACGGCTGTCCTGCAATACTTGCAGGATTACGATGAACGGTTCCCCGGCGTGACCTGCTCGGACAGTTTTTTGCCGCAGCCGTGGTGTGAAGGGGCATACAACTACCTACCGCCGTGGATGCTTTCAGGGCAACCCTACATCCGCAACTTTCAAGTCGGCATATGTCCCAGCGATAGCGAGCGGGCGAATTTTTCCAAATGCACGGGCAACCGAGGCGGTTCCTACGAATTAATTTTGCTCGCCCACAATTGGCCAGGTGCGTTCCCCGGTATGACACCTGCCGATTGCGTTCGGGTGTTTCCCTTTAGTTACGCCACCAACTATTGACTATCAGCGACTTGGCCGAGCGTCTCGCCCGGATCCACGAACCCGTGGAACTTTGGCGGCAAGAGTCTGGCGGAAGTGGCTGCCCCTGCCAAACTCTTCTTCATGAGCGAAATCGGGCGGGACGGCTACCCCTACAGCGTTTACTACATGGTGCCTGGCTACGGTTACCCGCAGCGTTGGCTGGCAGGACGCCGCCATCTGGACGGGCGCATCTGGAACTTTGTTGATGGGCACGCTAAATGGTTGAAAGATTTGGAAGGTGCCAACGCTGCGGAAATCGCTAACGCCTACCGCGCCCGCGGTGTGGAGTGGGAGCCGGGACGACCGTAAATGACAGCGACCCCACGCAAAGCGTAACTAATGAAGCAGCGCTCAAAGCCTCGCGGATGTATCTCAGCGTATCTCGCATCAAGTTGCCTGTTGTTGTCCGCCGTCTTCAGGTTCGGTGGCGGAAGACGGTTGAGGTTGCGCCACCTGTTCAGGCTTTTCCTTCGCCGGCGTCGGGCGAGTCGTCTCTGTGGCTGGCTTCGCCGCGGCGCGCGCCGGTGCGGTGCGTTGGGCACGGGCAGCGGCAGCGGCTTTTTTCTTCTCCTCTTCTGCCTGCCACTCCTCGTCGGTCATTTGCATGGATTTTTTCCCGACCACCTGTTCAACGGGTCCCAGCCCCGCACGGATCCACTTTTCCTGTTGCCATTCCCCAACCTCCAACAGCCGTTGCTTATCAAAGACCAGATGCCGGTGCGAATAACCGCCTACCTGCCAGATCTCTGTGTGAATCAAGGCGGGTACCGGACATGCCTCCACACACAAGCCACAGAGGCTACACAAGTTGTTGTCTATAATGAAGACGACGGGGTATTTCCCTTTGTGACCGGGTTTATCGTCCACGGTTTCAATGTGGATGCAATGGTCGGGGCAGATGCGTTCGCAGGCGAGGCAACCGATGCAATTTTCCTTGCCAGTCCGTCGGTCAATGGTCAACCCGATGGTGCCGCGATAGCGCAAGGCGATGGGGCGGGCACCCCACGGCTCAGTGATGGTCGTGGCTTGGCGCTGCACGACGACCCGCCAAAGGTTGGCGCCTGTAACGGCTAAACCCTTGAGCAGGCTCGTCACGGTGTCCCACAACTCGGTCCAAAAAGACGGTTTAACAGGGGTCGGTGGCGGTGCCACTGTCATTGGTCTCTCACGCTCCTCCGCGCGGGGTCACACCGACAAGGATTTTGTCCATTTCTTCACGGGTCAACGCATCAGGGTCAACGCGTCCGCCCCGTTTGATTTTCTCTTGCAGCAAACGCACACCCCACAACAGTTGCTCGGGCGTCGGCGGGCAGCCAGGGACATAGACATCTACAGGGATAACCTTGTCAATGCCGTTGAGCACCGAATAGGCGTCGTAGAACGGACCACCGTTGGTTGCGCAGACGCCCATCGCAATGACATACTTGGGTTCCGCCATCTGTTCATACAGCACCCGCACGCGCGGCGCCATCTTGTAGGTGACGGTGCCCGCGACGATCATCAAGTCCGCTTGGCGGGGCGTCGCACGGGGAATCATGCCGAAGCGGTCAAAGTCGTAACGCGGTCCGGCAGTCGCCATCATTTCAATGGCGCAGCATGCCAGCCCGAAAGTCATATACCAGAGCGAACTTGCCCGCGCCCAGTTGAAGGCTTTGGGCAACGGTGTCTTGCCCAGAACGCGATCGGCAATCTCCTTGACCCAGTCCAGACGGGTCGTGACGATTTCCAGTTTCTGTTGACGCATCTCGGGCGGTAAAACGGGTTGCCCTGGGATTTCTGGCACCCAGATCGCTTCGCGTCGGCGGTCATGCATGTCGTTGTCGCCTCCTATTCGGAGACATCACCGGTGCGATGCTCCACATCAAAGGATAGCGCACCGACGGCTCCCTCGCCCTTGACAAAGGTCAACCTTTACGCATGACAGGGATGGCAGGACGCGCTATAGTTTGGGACGGTTCAGGTCGTGTGAGGGAGCGTGGTCGGGCATGGCGGCGGAACGAGTCCGTTACACGCTGAAAGAGTTGCCCAGAGAACTACGCCCCCGTGAGCGGTTGGCGGATTACGGTGCGGCTGCGTTGTCCGATGCCGAGTTGGTCGCTATCATCTTGCGCACGGGGTCTCAGGAAGCGACGGCGTTGGAACTCGCCCATCGGCTACTCCTGCAGTTTGGCGGATTAAGCGGTTTGTGGCGCTGTGCTTTGACGGAGTTGGCACAAGTGAAGGGTGTGGGGATGGCAAAAGCCTGTCAACTCAAAGCCGCCTTGGAATTAGGACGCCGCGCCTTTGACGCTGGGCGCACCGAACGACCACTCGTGCATGCCCCCGCTGACGCGGCGCGGCTGGTCATGTCTGAGATGCGCTACTTAGACCGCGAGCACCTGAAAGTCATTTTGCTGAACATTCGCAACCAAGTGTTGGATGTAGTGACAGTGTCTGTGGGAACGCTTTCAGCGTCCTTAGCCCATCCACGCGAGTGTTTCAAGGAGGCTATTCGGCAGAGCGCTGCGGCGGTCATCTTTGTCCACAACCATCCCAGCGGTGACCCGACCCCCAGCCCTGAAGACATCGCGTTGACACGCCAACTGGTGGACGCCGGACGATTGCTGGGCATTGAGGTTTTAGACCATCTGGTCATCGGTGACGGCACTTTCGTCAGTCTGCGGGAACGCGGTTTGTTATGAGGAGGGTTTCCCATGCTCAAAAACATCCGACGCTTGTTGAGCGGTTTCTCCCGCAACCTGGGTATTGATTTGGGCACCGCCAACACCCTTGTCTACATGCAGGGCAAAGGCATCATGCTGCGGGAGCCATCCGTCATTGCCGTTGACACCGAGACGGGGCGTATCTGCGCCGTCGGCGAAGAAGCCAAACGGATGGTCGGACGCACCCCAGGGCGCATCGTTGCCCGGCGCCCGTTGAAGGACGGCACGATCGCTGACTACGAGACAACTTTGCAGATGCTCAGTTACTTCATTCATCGCGTCCATCGGCGCCAATACATGGTCTACCCGCGCGTCGTCGTCGGGATCCCCTCGGGCGCGACGGAAGTAGAGCGCCGGGCTGTCAGCCAAGCAGCAAAGGAAGCCGGCGCCGTGGACGCGTATGTCGTGGAGGAGTCGTTTGCCGCTGCGATCGGAGCGGGCTTGCCTGTCATGGAACCTGTCGGGAGCATGGTCGTGGACATCGGCGGTGGCAGCACCGAAGTGGCGGTCATTTCCTTGGGCGGCATCGTCGTCGCCAACACCATCCGCGTCGCAGGCGACGAGATTGATGAAGCCATCATGAACTATGTCCGACGGGCTTACAACTTGCTCATCGGTGAACGGACAGCGGAGGAAATCAAAATCCGCATCGGCTCAGCCTACCCGTTGGAAAAGGAACTGCAAATGGAGGTGCGGGGACGCGACTTGGTGACGGGGTTGCCCAAAAGCGTCGTCTTGCGCAGCGAAGAAATCCGCGAAGCCATCGCCGAACCAGTGAACCACATCGTGGAAGTCGTCAAGTTGACGCTGGAACAAACACCACCTGAACTGGCGGCAGACATTATGGATCGTGGGATCGTGTTGTGCGGTGGAGGGGGATTGCTCCGAGGGTTAGACCGACGGCTCCATCAAGAAACAGGCATCCCCGTCCGCGTCGCCGATGACCCGCTCACTTGCGTGGCTCTCGGTGCCGGACGCATGGTGGAGGACATCAACCTGTTAGAACGAGCGATAAACGGACGAGCCGGTTAACTTTTCTTCCCATGGGGCGACGAAAGGCATGGCAACGCGCAGAGGCGTAACGCGCACCGACTCGGGTGCTGGCATTGCCAATCTAATTAAAGCCTTCATTTGGGGCGCTTTTTTCGCCGCAGGTGTCCTCGGCGTTATCGCGTTAAGCCGCCTCGCCCTCCCGCCAGTGACCGGTCTATTAGGGGCGGCGGGTATGCGGATTGTTTCTACAGCGACGCACATGTGGCACTGGGGACGGCAATGGGTTAACACATTGCTGTCAAGCGACGACGCCGCCCTCCGGTTGCAGCGCCTGCAACGCCGCGTCGCCGCGTTAGAAGCAGAAAACCTTTACCTGCGCCGCCTCGCTGAAGAGAACCAGCGGTTGCGGACATTGTTGGACCTCGGTCAAGATTTGCGGCACCCTTATTTGGCTGCGGAAATCGTTGCGATCGGCGGCAGCAACTGGTATCGCACCGCCATTATCAATAAAGGCAGTGCAGAAGGTGTGACGCCCAACGCCCCTGTTTTGAGCCACCGAGGGCTTGCCGGACGGGTTTGGGAAGTCCGCTCCCATCACAGCGTCATCTTGCTGTTAACGGACCGCCGCAGCGCCGTGGGCGTTGCTTTGAGCGGCGTCCCGCGCGTGTTCGGCATCGTCAAAGGCACGGGTGGGCGCTGGTTAGAACTGGTGCACCTGTCCCGGCACATTACACCGCGTCGTGGGGAGCGGTTGGTGACTTCCGGGCTGGGCGGTGTGTTCCCTCCCGACATTCCCGTTGGTGAGGTGGTGCGTGTAGATGGGCGCACCGAACCGCCGACCGTTTGGGTTCGCCCCTTTGCCCACGACCGTAACCTCCACGAAGTCATTGTCCTTACCGACACACCACCTTAGCCACAAAGACCGCCGACGGCGCGGTTGCTAACGCAACAAGTGCCGCGATGAGACAATAGACACCGAACCAGCGCAAACGGGCGTTGCGAACCGCCGCCAGTGTCCATGTAATGGAGAGATAGCCGACCACGAACGCGGCAACGACCCCAAAGGCAAGGGCGCCATAAGAGGCTGGCAGCGTGCTGATGTCGCGGGCTTCCACCAAATTGGCGCCCAAGATGGCAGGGATACCGACGAGAAAGGCGAACCGCCCCGCTGCCTCCCGCGCCAAGCCGCAGAACAACCCCGTCGCGATCGTCGTCCCCGACCGCGATAGCCCCGGAAACACTGCTAACCCCTGCGCTAACCCGACAGCAAGGGCGACGCGCCAATCCAAGGGGCGATCGGTTTGTCCCGGTCGGTTAGACCACGCCTCGCTGGTGAACAGCAGCAACGCTGTCAGCCCCCAAAACAGGGCGACGAAACGGGGTGATGCGAAGGCATGTTCTACCGCCTTTTGCAATGACAGTGCCAAAACCGCTGTCGCGCCGTTGGCGAGCAAAACGCACGCCAACAGGTGGCGCCCCCGCAGGTCATTGCTGACGATACCTCGCACCATCAGCACCAAATCCCGCCGAAAATAGACGATTAGCGCCAGCCAAGTCCCCAAGTGTAACAGCACCGACACGGGCAGCCGCTGTGCGGACGGAATCTGCAGCCAGTGTTCCACCAGCGCCAAGTGCCCCGAACTGGAGACGGGCAAAAACTCTGTGAGCCCTTGCACAACCGCCAGCAGCGTCACTTCCCACAGTGTCATCTGTTGCCATCCGTCCTTTCGCACCTAAGGAGGTGTCAGAAAAGTCGCCCTTGTGGGCTTTGTTGGATTTTCTTTTCAGCAATGTCCCGGAGGGCGCGTCTCCTGACGCGCCGCTCTTTCTGCGGCGGCTCAGAGAGCCGCCC
Source organism: bacterium HR17 (assembly GCA_002898575.1). Classification (NCBI taxonomy): domain Bacteria; phylum Candidatus Fervidibacterota; class Fervidibacteria; order Fervidibacterales; family Fervidibacteraceae; genus Fervidibacter; species Candidatus Fervidibacter japonicus. Next base: position 11,385 of record BEHT01000021.1, on the reverse strand, counting down.
TCCGAACGAACTTTCGGCACCTCGGAGGGCGCGTCTCCTGACGCGCCGCTCTTCCTTCGGCGGCTCAGAGAGCCGCCCTCCGAGCAACATCTGAATTGTTGCGCCCCGCAGCCAACGCCGCTATTCGCAAAGCGATGGACACCGTCCGTTTGTTCCGACATGGCGCCAAAATCAATGTGTCCAATTGCCGTGCGTGCAGGGTGATGCGGATGCTGACCGAGTTGCTCATCCGTAACCTCGCCGTCATTGACGAGGTGCAGGTGCCTTTCCAGCCGGGCTTCAATGTGCTGACGGGCGAAACAGGTGCGGGCAAATCCATCATCATCCACGCCCTCAGTTTCCTTGTCGGCGAGCGGGGTGACCCTGACCTCATCCGCACGGGCGCTGACACGCTACTGGTGGAAGCCGTTTTTGACCTGGGCACTTGCCCGCAGGTGCGCGCCGTTATCGCTGAACTGGGTGTAGAGTTGGACGACGACACCCTCATCGTCGCGCGGGAACTGCATCGGTCGGGACGGAGCCGGTGCCGTTTGAACGGTCGCGCTGCCACCCTCGCCATGCTCCGCCTGATCGGCAAAGCCGTGTTGGACATTCACGGGCAACACGAGCACCAATCGCTCCTTGACCCCGCCAACCACTTGCGGTTTCTGGATGCCTTCGGGGGCGAAACGGTGACGGCGCTCAAAGAACGCTACATAGCGCTCTACCGCCAACTGCAACAGGTGGAGCGTGAACTGACAGACCTGCAGCGCAGCGAGCGGGAACGCATCCAACGGCTGGACTTGCTGCGCTATCAAGCCGATGAAATTGACCGCGCTAACCTGCGCGACGGTGAGGAAGAAGAGTTGGTGCAGGAACGCCAGCGGCTCGTGAACGCTGAGCGCATCGCCGAGCGCATCGGGCGCGCGGTGGACCGATTGACCGGCGACGGCGGCGCATTGGACGCGTTGGGCGACGCACTGCATGCCCTCAAGGAAGTCGCCGACTTTGACCCCGCATTGCAGGCGTGGCACGAAACCCTCATGCAAACGATGGACAGCGCTCAAGAAGTGGCGTTTGCACTGGAGCGCTACGCCCGCACGCTGGAGTTTGATCCCGACCGGCTGGAAGAAGTGGAAAGTCGGCTGGATTTACTGCGCCGACTCAAACGCAAATATGGCGATAACATCGCCGCTATCTTGCGCTACCGCTCTGAAATCACCCGCGAACTGGAGCGGTTGGAGTCCAGTGAAGAGCACCTGGAGCGGCTGCAGCAGGAACGCGACCGGCTGCGAGCGGTGCTAGCGGAAGTCGCGCGCGAACTGTCAGAAGCCCGCCATGACGCAGCCGAGCGGATGGCAAAGGCGGTGCAAGCGCACCTAAAAGCCTTAATGATGGAGCGCGCAAAGTTCAAGGTCGCTATTAACCACCTGCCCGACCCCGACGGACTGCCGCTGCCGGACGGAACCGTTGCCTTCGGACGGGACGGCGTTGACCGCGTGGAGTTTTTGATCGCCACCAATCCTGGCGAACCGTTGAAGCCGCTGGCGAAAATTGCCTCAGGCGGCGAACTGGCACGGACGATGCTGGCGCTCAAAGCCAGTTTGCCTCGCACCCACGAAATCCCTGTCTTGGTCTTTGACGAAGTGGATGTCGGCATCGGCGGTCGGACGGCGGAGGCTGTCGGCGAAAAGTTGCGGGAAGTCGCCCGCTACGCCCAAGTCCTTTGCGTCACCCATCTGCCCCAAATTGCTGCGCTGGCAGACTGGCATTTGCAAGTGAGGAAGGTCGACGACGGTCAACGCAGCCGCGTCGTCGTCACGCCACTGCACGGTGACGCCCGCGTTCAGGAAGTAGCGCGGATGCTGTCAGGCAAACAGGTGACGCCGACCTCGCTACAGCACGCCCGCGAGTTGTTGCAACGGGCGGCACGCGCAACGGCTGCGGCAAGGGGGGGATAACCGCCCGCATCAGCCAACTTGGCGGCGCAAAACTCGCTTATGGAGCCGTGAGGCATCGCTGTCTCGCTGAGAGGCGCTGGCTGGCATCCCGGCGATTTGACTGGTTGGTGCGCTGAAGGGGGTGGTCGTTTATGCTGGAGCGTTGGGAAAGCGCCGTTCAACGGCAAATTGACCGCACGGGTGGTATCTTGAAGTTGCGCCCGACTTATGTGCGGCGCTTTTACAAGGACGGCGGGCGTTTAGGATTGAGCAAGGTCGCAGGCGGCACTTTCAACCCGCGCACCAAACTGTTTGTCCCCGAACGCTGGATCGCGTCCTGCGTGGAAGCCCACAACCCGCACCCCATCAGGGGCGAAGGGCTCAGCCAAGTTCAGTTGCCACCGTCGGCGGGTGCTGTGTTTTTGCGGGATGTCTTGCAGCGGTTCGGCGAAACACTGTTGGGTGCGGAACGCTATCGTGCCCACGGGGGCGAATTTCGGTTGCTGACCAAAATCCTTGACCCTGCCGAACCGATTGTCTTCCACTTCCACGCCCGCGACGACGATGTTGAGCGGCATCCCGAATTTTTTGTGGGGCACCGCTTCGGTAAGGACGAAGCCTACTACTTTCTGGATGCACCCAAAGGCGTTTGCCCTTACACCCATGTCGGCTTGCAGCGAGGCGTGGACGCCAAAGAGTTGCTCAACGCCATCCGCAAAGGGCGCGACCGCGTTTTGGAACTGTCCCCTGTTTACCTGCAGCGCTGCGGCGAGGGCTTCTTTACACCCGCCGGCGTGCCACATCGTCCTGGCACTGCCCTTTGTTTGGAAGTCCAGCAGCCCAGCGATGTTTACACACTACTGGAAACCCACAGCGACGGTCGCCCTCTCAGCCCGCAGCAAATTCACCCTGGCTTTCCCGACTTGGAGACAGCGCTGCAGTTCGTGGACTATGTGACGGCGCAAGACCCCGATTTGCTGGAACGCTGTCGGCTTATCCCGCAACCTGTTGCCGAAACGCGCCAAAGGGGCGGGCAAGAGTGGTGGATTTTTCCGCCGACCGTCACCCCGAAGTTCAGCGGCAAGCGGTCGGTTGTCACGGGCGTTTTTGAGAGCGCCGAGCACGACCCTTATGCCTTGCTCATTTGGCGGGGCAAGGGGCGCCTGAACGGATTGCCCATCAAAGCGGGCGACGAATTTTTCGTCGGCTATTCAGCGGCGACGCAACCCCACCACTTTGAGTGCGTCGGCGCCGAGCCGTTGGAAGTTTTTAAACTGTTCCCGCAAGCCCTTGAGCCGTAGGACGCGCCATGTTGCGCCCGCTCATAGCGCTTTCAGTGCGGCGCGCCGATATTGCGTCGGCGACTGCCCGAAGCGCTGCCGAAAGGTGCGATTGAAGTGGGGCAAATCGTCAAAGCCGCACTCAGCGGCGACGGTTTTGACGGGTAAATCTGTTTGCGTGAGCAGCGTTGCCGCCCGTTGCAAGCGACGCTCCAACAACCACCGCTTAGGCGTCATCCCGACCATTTGGTGAAACAGCCGGCGTAAATGGCGCTGCGAGCACATCACCAGTTGTGCCATCTCCGCCACGCTCACTTTGTCCGACAGGTGGTCTTCAACGAACTGCAAGGCAGGGCGCAAAACTTTGAAGGCTTTGACGGCAAGGGGCGAACCCATCGGGTGTAGAAGGTTAGGGCGCTCCTGGGCAATCTGCAAAATCACTTCAGTGACCAACGCTGCCCCTCGCCGGCGCCATCCCATCGGTTGACATGCCGACAGACGCAACAGTTCATCAATGCTCCCTTGCACTTGCGGCATACTGGGAACATGAAAGGGGTAACCGAGCAACGACAGAACATCCACGACTTCAAACAGCCGTGCCGTGAAATGCACGGCGCTGACACAAAATCGGCGTTCGGGCATGTGCTCAGCGGCGTGCACGACATTTTCGGGGATGAGCAAAACATCGTGAGGTTGAGCGATGACGCTGATTTCGCCGACTTGCCACTTTGCTCGTCCCGCATGAACGAAAAACAAGATGGCATTGGGCAATCGTCGGGGTGCGATGCGCCAATGAGGCAGACATTCATGCTGGCGGGCATGCAGGAAAGCGACTGCCATCGTCTCCCACACCCAATTCCATTCCCGCAGCGCCTCGGCAGTCGGATAGGCGGGGAAATCTGTCCGCACTACGGTCATCGGGGCAATTGTCGGGCGTTCCGGTTCCGACAAAACTTTGTCCGCTTCCGCCATTGCGGATTTGCCCCCTTTTGCCGCATGAATTATAGCGGCAATCGGTGGTGCGCCTGGAAAAAACGACGCGGCGTTTTATACCTGCCAAGAACTCCCTTGAAGGGCGCCCGCAACAACGGTGACGGCAAAGGAGGTGTGCGATGATGGTGACGCTCAAAGCGCTGGTAGCGGAGCAGCGCGAGCAGTATGAGCGTGACGGCTTCCTCGTCGTGCGGGAACTGTTTTCACCCGATGAAATTGCCGCTGTCAAAGAACGCCTCGCCCATTATATCCGTGAAGGGTTGCGGATGCTGCGGGAAGGGCAAAAGCCCGAGCAAGACACCGTGACCCATGACGGCGTGCATATTCAGTTAGAGCCGTTAGTGGCTCAAGGCAAATACATCCCCGATGACCCGCTCCATGCCGCCCGCAAAGTTTGGAACTTGTTCGGGCACGACGAAGTGTTGACACGATTTGTGAGCAATCCGAAGTTGCTGGACATCGTGGAAGATTTGTTGGGCACTTCTGCCATCTGGTTCTTTGCCGATAAAGCGATGCTCAAGCCACCCAAGATCGGCGTAGAGAAGCCGTGGCATCAAGATTTGCCTTACTTCCCCTTTGAGCCCAAAGATGAACCGCACATCCATGTCGCTGCGTGGATTGCGTTGGACGAAGCGACTTTGGAAAACGGTTGCATGCAATACATCCCAGGCAGCCACAAACTCGGCAACATCACGACGGCTCATGTTGACACTTATGGCTTGGGGCATTTGGCGGCGGACATGAGCAAGGTGGACACCAACAAGGCAGTCGTCGTAGAAGCGCAGCCAGGCGATGTCGCCTTCCATGATGGTCTGACATTGCACTACTCAGCACCCAACACTTCCGACAAGCCACGCTGGGCGCTGGTTCTGGATTTCATCAACGCTGAGCGGGCACGCTATGTCGGCAAAGGCGAACCCAAATTCCCACGCCTAAGGTGAACGAACGCGAGGACACCGACTCTGTTGAAACGGCACATACTGATGCGCCTGAAAGGAATCGGGTGCGTCAGTGTGTGCCTTTACATTTTTCCCAACCTTTGCAGAATGTGAGGCAGCAGGGTTCGTAACGCTTGGGCACGATGGCTGATGGCGTTTTTCTCCTCAACGCTCAACTCCGCCAAAGTTTTGCCCAATGAAGGGACGAAAAAGACGGGGTCATAACCGAACCCACCAACCCCGCGCGGTTCGGTGGCGATAACGCCTTCTAACACCCCTTCGGCTGCGAGCACTTCGTTTTCCGAAAAAGCCACAGCCATCGCGCACCGAAAACGCGCCGTCCGCTTTTCCATCGGGACACCTTCCAGCAACTTAAGCAATCCTTTCCATCGCTCCGCATCGGAGACATTTTCGCCGAAAAACACTTTAGCCCTTGCACCAGGCAGACCACCTAAAGCATCCACTTCCAACGCCGTGTCTTCCGCCAAAGATGGCAAACCCGATTTTTGCCACGCGTGAATTGCTTTTTCGCGAGCAACCAAACGAATGTCGTCACTTATCTCCTCGTAGTCCAGAACGATGCCCAGTTCATCGGGCGTGACGATTTCCATCGGCTCATTTCGCAGCAGCGCCGAAATTTCCCTCATCTTCCCTTTGTTCGTCGTCGCAATCAGCAGCCGACCCATCTCATTCACCCAATTCATTTTGCAAGACAGTTCGCAAGCGGTCAATTTCCGCATCGGTCAATGGCTCCAACGGGCGACGGGGACGACCTACGGGGACGCCTTGCAAAATCAACGCTGCTTTGACGCAGGCAGGAAAGTTTGGGGCATGGAGCACTTGCCACACTCGCAATAACCTGCGATGGCATTGCGACGCTGTTTCGTGGTCACTGGATTGAACGGCGTTCCAAAGACGAACGCTCAAATGCGGTGCAGCGGTGCAAAGACCTGCAATTGCCCCGTGAGCGCCCAAAAGGAAACTGGGGTAAAGCAAATCGTCAACAGCGCTCAAAACGACTTTGCCTTCAGGCAAATTTGTCAACAGCCACGCCAGCGCGTGCAAATCGCCAGCACTTTGCTTGACACCGATGACCGCAGCCGTTTCCGACATCAACTTCACCAAAGCGTCGGCGCTCAAGTAAGCCCAAGGCACGACATTGTAAACGAGGACGGGCAAACCGGTTTCTTCGCCGATAGCGCGGAAGTAAGCGAACATTTCCGCCTCGCTTGGCGTGAAGAGGTAATGTGGCGGTGTGACCATTAACGCTGCAACAGGCAAATCGCGAACGGCGTTGGCGTGACGAAGTGCTTGGCGAGTGGAGTTGGCGATTACGCCGACGATGATGGGGATAGAGTGCCCTCCTGTTCTTGACGCGTGGGCATTGACTTCATCAGCGACAATCTCGGTGACGAGGCGTGTTTCATCAGGCGAAAGGGTGTGCCCTTCACCTGTGCTTCCGCAAATTGCCAAGCCGTGAACGCCGGCCTTCAACATAAATTGCGTCTCCGCCCGCAACCCGTGTTCGTCCACTTCATCGCTCTCATCAAACGGTGTCACCATCGGCGGAACAATGCCCCGCAGCATCGCTGCGTCACCCCTCAGTAGACGGATTTTGTCGCTGGCGGGGTCAGAAGGACTTGGTTTGCTCGCTTTCGTCTATGAAAATCCTGTCAACGGGGCGGAGCAGTGGGGCGTGAGGTCGGTTGCCTTGCTGGGTATCCGAGCACCTGCTCTTGATACTCCTGCACTGCCTCTTTGGGGGAGGCAGGAGGCAATGCCCTACTCATGACGATGCGGTTGTAAACCCAACGCCCCACGCCGATGAGAAGAACGAACAACCCGAAGACGATGACCACCCATTGCCACAACGGCACGAACCGCTGCATTGCGGTCACCTCTTTGAGGCGCAATTGGACGACCCTTGTCGTGACTGCTTATCTATACTCCGCCGCTATGTTACCTGCCGCGTAGGAGCGGCAGGCGGAAGCATCAGGGACGCCGCCGCAGGATGCAGGACTGTAGTCCTGAACGCCTGGCGGATGAAAGGTTTGCTCGCCTGGTCGTTGTAGGCACGCCCACTTCCAATCGTTCCGCTCAATCGCTAACGCCAGCCGCGTCCATTTGGCATGCCCGTCGGCGTAGGCGAAGACGACCCCTTTCAAGTGATTGATGAGCCAGCCGTACTGCCGGACGAAGCCGCACGGTGACGACGGTTCGGGCACATCACCGCCCACGGAATCGCCCGGCGGCGGACACCAGCATCGCACCGACACCCAAGGACCTGTGTCCGGTTCATAGTTGCGCCCATCCTGCAGCCAAACGGTCTCTGCGGGAACTTGCAGTTGCGCTTGATGGCGCGGGGGGTTCGCCCAACCGAGCACGCTGGCGGCTAAGTTGAAAACGGCACCGTTAACTGTGTAACCGCGCGGGAACCAAAGGTTTGCCTGTTGTGGGACAGTGCACAGCGGGTCACCCGTATACCACGGTGAGTTGAGATTGCAATGCGCCCAAGTTTCGTCCATCGGAGAGCCGCGCCAAGGACGCTGGGTATCGCCCAACATGCGCGCGATTTGTGCCCGCGCTTCCGGACACTCGTAAACCTGTAAGTTTCGGATGTAGGGAAAGAGCCCGTATTTCCAGTTCTGAAACGCTGCCCCGCGTGGACCGTAAAAGCGGTTGTAAGGGAAACATTCGTCGTAGTCTTGCGTGTATTGTAGCATCGCTGTCCCGACCTGCTTGAAGTTATTGAGACACGCTGCTTGCCTCGCTTTTGCTCTCGCTTGGCTGAACACGGGAAACAGAATTGCTGCCAAGATCGCGATGATCGCGATCACTACCAGCAATTCAATCAAAGTGAAACCGACACGCAACGACTTTAGGGGTTGCATCGCCGCGATATGCCTCCCTAAGTTTCGCCGCAGCATCTGACATCCCTCCTTTGTGACCTTTGTCTCCCGTCAACCAATGGGCGCGAGTGTTGCAATTTGGGGGCACTTTTTGTTACGACAAAAAAGCAATTGGCTCGCAGGCACCTCGCCTTTCGGCTCTAATCTTCAAGGCGCAAAGCCTGGACGGCGGGGAGGAGCACAAAGGGGGACGGATGGGGTTCGTAGGCAATGACTTGATGGAAAGTTTCCAGAAGGTCGCGTCGCCCCAGTCGCACCACGCCCTCCAACAACAGGTAACCCGCATCGTGCCGCAGCCATGCGTCTTTCTTCCACATCTCTTTCTCGCGCCCCAGATAAATGCGCTTAGCGATTTCCAGCGCCCGTTCCAAATCCGCCCGCGCCATCGTGTTGAGGATGCAACGGTGCAAAAAGTGTTTGTGTTCGTGAGGCGTGAGCAATTCCCGCTCCATATCCGTATAAGCGTTGCCGTCGTCCAGCGGGCGCAACGCCGCAAAGCGCACAAATACCAGCCCGTCTTTCAAGCCGTGTCGCAACGCCACCAAGCGTTCATCAGCGGGTAACCCGCGAGCGGCATAAAGGGCGGCGCTGCGTTCCATCGGTTCGGGCGACCGCAGCCCCCGCAAAATCCGTTCCAAAAGCGTCGTGCCCTTCGGCAACCATTCCGTCGCCTGCTCTGACGCCTTCTGAGGGTCGGCGCGTGCCCACGCAATTGTCTGCAGCATCGCGCTGAAGCGGTGGGAGGGGACATCGTGGAACACGCTCAAAATCTCAGGCAAGCAGCGGGCATACAAGCCTGCCACCTTCGCCAGCAACCGCCCCCGCCATCGCACCGTCCATGTCAGTCGCTGCCTCCCTGCCTGCGCCACTTGCGTTAGCCCTTCCACAACGACGGCTACCGTTGCTCCATCCGGAACAACTTGTAAATGGTCAGGCGGATAATAATGCGAGCAAGGAGCGAGGCAAAGGCAGTCTTTTGGGCGGGTGTAACGCGACTCCAAAACTGTCCCCATGACGCTGAAATCCAACGATTGGAGCCATTGCGATAGCCACGCGCCTTTTTGTTGCGCCAAGGTCACCCACAGCCCCAGCAACTGGTGAACGGGGTGCGGGGAGTGGAGCAGTGCCGCTACGGCATCGGCTGTCAGCGTCGTCATCGGGGCAGCGTCCTGCACTGACAAGACGGCTAAGGCAAAACCGGCAAGTTCCCGTTCTCGGTCATTACCTCTTTGCGCGTGGGCACAAAGCAGTGCAAAGAGTTCCTGCCTTTCAGAGGGGCGTCCGTGCCCTGTCAGCAATCGCATCCAATCTAACTTTGCCCACCGATGGCGCAATCGCGTCTGACTGTAGCGGGGCGGTTTGTCCCAATCCAGCAAGGTGTGCAGGACATAAAGCCGTTCGGAAGGAGGGGCAGACGCCAACAACACCGCCATCACAAGGGGTGTCAGTCGCTCGGCTTGCGGCTCGGTCAAGCCGCGCCCTGCCGTCAACTCTCCCTCAGAAGCAGCCCGTCCTTCGTCGTCAGGCAGTGCAGCGGTTTGAGGGAGATAGTTCGGTAAAATGCGGCGGATGTGCCGGTAAACGACACGGAAAACCTGCTGGTGAATGTCAGCCGTCACTGGCGCTATCTGTTGGAGGGCGTCATAAACTGCCAATTGCCCTTCCATAAGCAACTCCCGAAAAGTTTCGGGGTCAACCCGCCGCCCGCCCAAGGCTGCCCGAACGGCTTGTTCAACGACGGCGGCAAACGCTTCCACCTCCGTCCATTGGGAGGTCGCCACGACAGGTCACCTGCCCGCTTGAAGCCGTCAGGCTACCTCAAGTTTAGCATCGCCGTCTGCTCTTCTGTCGGGCGGGGTGCTACGAGGGGACAGCCTGCGAGACAGGCGCCACCGGCGTCGGCGCAGGGTGAGGGGTGAGCGGAAGGACGAAATGCACCGTCGTGCCTTTGCCCACTTCGCTTTCCAGCCAAATGCGCCCGCCATGCGCTTCCACTGCCATCTTACAAAAAGTCAATCCCAACCCTGTCCCGACCGCTGCGCCGGCTTTACGGGCTTCCACCTGCACGAAACGGTCAAAGATGCGGTCAAGATACTCCTTTGGGATGCCCGGACCTTCATCGGCGACTGCAAAATGCACGCCGTCATCGCGCGTTTCCACCCACACCGTGACCGTCTTGCCCGACGGCGTGTATTTCAAGGCGTTGCTTAGCAAGTTGACGAGGACGCGGATGAGCACCCAGCGGTCAGCGACCATCGCTGGCAAATCTGATGCTAACTCTGTGCGCACGATGACGCCGTTTTGCTTTGCCCACAGTTGCACCTGCCGCACCGCTTCGGTCACGGCATCGTCAGGCACAAACTCCTTGAGGTAAAGCGGGAATTTCCCCTCTTCCATCTTGCGCAAGTCCAGCAACGAATTGACCATCGTAAGCAACCGTTGCGCCCCGATGAGCGCCAGTTCCAGCAGTTCGGCGTCTTCAGGGGCAATTTGGTCTTGCAGCGCCAGTTTCAGCGTTTCCAACCCGCTGATGACATTGGTCAGGGGCGAACGCAAGTCGTGCACGAGGAAATCCGTCAGCGCTTCGCGCAATTCCTGCTGGCGGCGCAGTTGCTCCTTTGCCTCTCGCTGCAATTCCGCTTGTCGCTTTAAATAACCGATGAGCCCGCCGAGGAACACGAAACCCATCTGCCAACCGAGCAAAGCGCTCCCGTCCCAAGTGCGGGCGACGGGTGACAGCAGCCCTAACAGTAAACTGGCAGCCACCCCCGCGACGATGCCGCCTGTCACCTCGGCGAACATGCCGGCGGCGGCGACAGGGATGAGGTAGAGTTGCCACAGCGGGGCGTTAGCGCCCCACTGGCGCTCGCAAAAAGTGACGGCAAGCAATCCTGCGACGACGGCGATAACGCCCATAAATCGGCGGTCTCGTGCCACACCCAATCCCTCCGATGCCCATATCGGACGAAGGCGGGAAAGGCTTAAAGGGGCAGGACCAAACGGGGTCACAATTGCCGCCGCAGTTCGTAAAGGAGCGCCAGCGCCTCACGGGGCGTCAGTTCGTCGGGGTTAATTTCCTTGAGCCGTTCTAAAACGGGATGGGGCGCAAACTCAAACAATTGCAATTGCACGGGCTTTGCGATGAATTGCGCCGCCGTTTTGGGGGGCGTGATGACTTTTTGGTCGTTACTCTCCAGCGTCACCAAAATCTCCTTCGCCCGCTCCACGACCCGCTCAGGCAACCCCGCCAACCGCGCCACCTGGATGCCGTAACTGCGGTCCGTCCCGCCTGGCACGATCCGATACAGGAACGTCACTTTGTCGCCTTCTTCCAACACAGCGGCAC